>JBJKRW010000130.1:0-2876 GCA_046704445.1 Microgenomates group bacterium | reverse complement strand
GAATCAGATACTTCTCCGCTGGATAACCTCAAAAGTTTTGAGGTTATCCAGCGGAGAAGTATCTGATTCTGGGTTTTTCCGTATTTTTTGGCAAGATCAACAAGAAGGGGCCAGTTCTGTTCTGCGGTCCGGTTGCGTCGAAGCGGTTGATAGGGAACATTGATAATACCGTGAGAATCATCAAATCCCGTAATGCCGAGGTCCTGGTTGACGCGAATTTCGAAACTGTAATGAAGTTCATGTGAGAACATTTTTGCCCCGAAAAGTGTTTGTATTTTCTCCAAATATTCGAAATTAAAGTTTGTGATACTGACGTATCGCGTAAGGCCTTTGTCGAGATATTCCTGCATGAGTTCAACCAATGGCTCGAATCCGTAGGCTTTTACCGCGGTGAGCGGAAACTGGACGGAATCGACAAAGTCGGTAGTAAATGTTTTAAGACACAGTTCGAACTCCTTTTTCACGTCTTCAAGCGTAGGATTAACGTAGTTGTAAATCGACTGCAGCAGGAAAAAGTTTTCTCTTTTAATTTTTGATCTTTTGAGCCCTTCTTTAATTAATTTTACCGAATGACCTTCCGAGTTCCAGAAATTCACTTCCACAAAGTTCATGCCTTTTTCCATCTGGTATGAGAGGGCACGGATCTGTTTTTCATCATCATTGTCCTGATTGTGTTCGGCAAATCCACCGTGTCCCCATGCGCCGATGCCGATAGGGAACAGATTCTTTTTGTCGATCATAACGAAATTGTACCAAATACGTCGTTTTATGTCCCTGATATACTGGACATATGTCTTCAGTCACCAACAGTCAAAATATACGGGAGTGGGATGAAAAGACAAAATTCATTCTTGGACGCGTAACCGATGAAGGTGATTTTTACCGGAAGCATTTCCTCAATCCCGCATTATTTTCTCTTCTCGGAAATGTAAAAGGAAAAACCGTTCTTGATGCGGGTTGCGGAGAAGGGTATTTGTGCCGTCTGTTGGCAAAGCGGGGAGCGGAGGTTACCGGTCTTGAACCGGCAGACGGGTTAATCGGGTCTGCAATCGGAAGGGAAAAGAAAGAAAAACTTGGAATCACGTATATAAAAGAAGATCTGTCAAAATGGAAATCCGGTCAAAAGAATTTCGATATCATAGTTTCGAACATGGTGTTTATGGATATTCCGGATTTTAAGCCTGCAATAAAGAATTGTATTGCGGCACTCAAACCGAAAGGAGTCTTTGTGTTTTCAATAAGTCATCCGTGTTTTGATTCGGAAGGTAAATGGGAGGAAAACGAGCCGTACGTTAAAGTAGGGAAATATTTCGAGCACTACTCAATACAAAATTATATCGGGTATTCGTTTCATCGGACACTAAGCGAATATCTCAATTTTGTTATAGAAGAAGGTTGTGTGATCAAAAAGGTTCTTGAACCGGGATTACCTCCGGCGATTGCCGGATCCGATACAAAATATATAAGAGACAGAAACATACCCAACTTTATTGTGGTAAAGACAGTGAGGGAATGAGGTCGTTAGTTTTCATCCGTCAGGTTCTTCATTATCTCTTTGTGCGTCTTCCCATACGATAGGTTCCAGCTGTTTCATGACTTCACGGATCGCGTGTATGCGTGCGGACCGTTCATCTATCCCGTATGCAAGTAATTTTTTTCTCAATCGTTCCAGATGACGTTGTATGACGGGTTTGTCCGCAAGGAGCTGTTCGGTTTCTATATAATATCCGGAACCTTGATGTGTAATCTTTGAATGATCTTCAGCAAACTGGATAAGGTGAGATATTTTTTTACCGTGGATCATCCGCAGCGCCGTACCGAATTCATCTCCGGTATATCCCAAAAGGTATTTCGGTCTGTCTTGCGGTTTCATTTTCTTTAATCTGTTGGTCAGGCGCAGAAGATCGGTTATTCCCAAAAGCAGGGTCTCCGGAACAAGATTGGGATCTTCGTAGTTTATTCCGAAGGGAATAAAATGAACCCAATAATAGTGGTCGTCTGGCGCAAGGATATTCATTCCTTCAGGATCGAACGCCTGTATATATTTGCGGTCCGTGACCCGGTCATCCTGGATATTGAGACAACCGACGTTATGAGATACGTTAATAACCTCGTATTCGTGTTCGAGCCGTGCTTCGGTAAGTGTTCCGTGAATATCGCCCAGATAGGAAAGATTTATGGGCAGCAGAATTTCATGGGCATCATTCGTTTGACCCATCAACCTTTGGAGTTTCTTTCCCGTCGGTATTCCGGAAAGGATAATCGCGTTTTTCAGAAGATCCATCCGTGCATCAATGCGGTCGTAAGGCATTTTCGGGGGCAGGACCAAGAGAGGAACCCGCCTCATTGTCGTATACCAAGCATAGCCGAATGCCAGTGCGTTGAGACAGCTTCCGAGACCTGTGACCGCAATTTCAATGTCCGGCATATATGAGGTATTGTAACTGCGGCAACAATTTAAATCAAATTACTGCGGCTTGTCCGGCGGCGAATATTCTTATTGGGAGTTATGTTATATGCCGCATATACGGGATTTCCTGGTAATCTGCGGGGATTATTAATTCCTGATATCCTGATTGAGCCGTGGAATACAATAAAAAGGCGAAGATATAAACAATATGGGAAACTATTCGCTAGTAGTTTTTTACTTTTTCAAGCAGTTTAGTCTGCAAATCATTTAACACAATTTTTCCCGAACTTGCGTCCTTAATATTCTGTTTGAATACGGTGAGCAGGGCATAAAAGGCGTGTGTAATATCATCGTAAGTGCAATGTGCATACGTATCGGATAATTCCCGGATAAGCCGGCCATCTGCTTTATTTTCGAAATCGAACTCTCTCCGTATTCCGTGAGCAGTATTGTAAATTTGAATGAA
>JBJKRW010000129.1:0-4545 GCA_046704445.1 Microgenomates group bacterium | reverse complement strand
AACCTATACCATTCCTACTGATTTAACCGCGCTTCTTGCCTATGAGCGCGCAACGACCAGAATCGAACAGTTCGCAAAATCCCAGAACGGAGAAATTTTTGAGGCTCAACCTTTGAAAAATACGGGGGCTGCCTTTGCGCTTCTTGGAATAGGGGCAATAGGTACCGAATTATTCATCAGGGCGACAAACAATCTTGCGGATCAGTTTTCCGACCAAATACTTCCGAATCAAAAGACTTGACGTAAAGAAAATATCAGAAAGAATACATTATTTGATTTTGTGTAAGGGTCCCGGAAAATTCTTAAGTTGATCTACACCGTTCAACAAAACTGCTCCGCCAATATTCGGACCAAGTTCACGCCATTGTGAACCTTGCTTGGACCAACCGGTGATTTTAAACATTTTTCTTCCGGGATAGACATCTTGAGGAAACGGATCTTCTTTATCCTCTGTATAAATCCAGAAATGAACAAGCTCTCCATCAAATTCACCGGCTTTAGAACCTTTATAGGTCCTCTGTACATACTGATCCGGATTAATCTCCTCTACTTCAATCCTTTCATTTGTTTCTACCGGAGGAACACATAAATATCTATTATTCCACCACTGTACCAACACATGCGGGCTTTGGTCGGTATTCCTTTCTTCTTCCATTATTCTGTCAAGCGGAATTTCTGTACCAACCGTCAATCCTACTTCAACTTGGGCGGCTTTTGGTTGTTTGTTCCCGTTACTTGACACATCACTATCTCTTTGGTAAATATGAGGAATGTCGTCTTTTGTGTAAGGAGTGGCATACGCCGCAAAAGCAAGAGGAACTCCTGACTCATAGAGCTCATACATAATCTGAAAATCGTCATTGGAAGCACTGGATCCCAAATAGTTATTAATAATATCCAAAACCGATTTTTTTTTGGTTTGTTCCTGGTCATTCAATAATCTTCTGTTTAACGAAGAAAAATCAAGGCTTTCTCTCCCTCGGGGGAAAAGTGCAGTAATATCAGACCACGGGCGTAGATTTGCTAAAGGAAGTTGTTTCTTTTTTGTTAGATGATCGGTTACAATTGCTCTAGAACCTTTTATATTCAGTACCGTAAATGGTCTATTAGGTCCTCTATGAACTCCAACTTGCGATCCATTTTCAATTTTCATTGGTATATTATACCCTATAGTATCTATAATGTCAACATCTCGCGTTTATTTGAATCACTCGATCGCAGTCTTATTATTTTACCCCTTGAATCTGAATCACCCTTCTTGTTGGGTTCGGTGAGGTTTGGTTAAGAAACAGAATATTGGAAGGACCTTCGGAATGACGGATCACCGATAACTCCGGTAAATAAATCGGGTTCGGACCAAATGATGTGAGAGAAGGAGTAAAACCAAGATTCTGATGATACTTCACTGATATTCCTTTTGTATCGGCGAGCTGTTGAATCCAGCCGGTTCCGTATACTTTGAGCATATTCGGGGACAATTGGATAAACATTATCCCCCTATCGTTAAGATGAACATAAAGCAAATTGAGTAAATCAAAAATAAATTGAGGATCGTCAAATAGTACTGCTGCTCCGGCAGGACGGCATGTAATCAAATCATAGAGTCCCTTTATTTTCTGCCGTGTCGTTTCATCGGCGATCGAACCGGAAATTAACTTTAGCTTTTGAAAACGGTTTCTGACTTTTTGAGGAATCGTTCTGAAATCATTAAGCGTAATTGCATCAACGGAACCCATTCCAACCTTCTTTAATTCCATAAGCGCATTTCCCTGGCCGGCAATATCAAGTGCGCGCAATTTCCTTTTTTTATTTTCTGATAGTGTTTTCAAATAGACGCCAATTCCTTCCTTTGGCACAACATCCTGAAAAGATTTCAAAAAATAACTTACCCATCCGTTTTCAAAAATAGGCCAGGGTTTTTCGCCTTTTTTATGCCTATATGTTTCCAGATTCTTAAATACGGACGAAATAACGGTAGATGTTTGTAATGAAGACTCAAAAGCTCCATTCATATGTCTTAGTATATATAACAATAACGATCTACAAAAAATTATTCTTAAATTAATTTAACAAAAACCCTCATTTTCTCCGACCCTTCTCCTCCGGTTACCTTTCCCACGGCTTTATATCCCCTCGCACTATAAAAAGCATAACCCGTGTCAACATAACGATTAGCACTTCGTACCAATAATTCAGTATATCCTTTTTTTCTCGCGTTATTTTCCAGAAAAACAATCAGTTGTGTTCCCAATCCTTTTCTTTTAAAGTTATTGTCTACGTAAAGTATTTTTATTTCGCCCGGCTTTGAAGTTGTCGCAAATGGAATAATTTTAGGCAAAGGATCGCAAAATCCTATGATTCCTTTTACTAAGTCGTTCTCTTTAATTACCCAAAATTGAACCGGGAAATCCTGCGGTATCTTTTCAATTTCATTTTTGATCCTGATTCCGTATTTTTCAAATTCTTCCGGACTGGTCTAAAACAACATCAATTTCTTGATCGAATCAATATCCTCATGTGAGGGTTTTGAAATACGAAGCATTTAATCATTATACTGAAATTCAATAAAACAGAGTTTCCGATTACCGAAGATTTTATTATTCAGGGTTTGAAAGCAATCATGCTTATTTCCAGAAAGGCGCCCAGAGGGAGTTCTTTCACGCAAACCATTTCTCTTGCAGGAAAAGGGTCGGAAAAATATGTCGAATAGACTTCATTCACCCGACTATACAAAGTCATATCGGTGGTATAAATTGTGGTTTTTACCACGTCGTTAAAAGTTACCCCGGCCTTTTCCAGTACACCTTGAAGATTTTTCATTACCTGATGTGTCTGTTCTTCAACGGTTCCCTCAAGCAGTTTTCCGTCTTTCAAGTAAACCTGTCCGGAAGTAAAAACAAAGTTTCCTTTGGCAACGTACGGAGAAAATGGCGTTTTACTCATAATGTCAGTGTATCAAATTATTTAAATAAAATCCACTCAGGGCTTTCATTATTGATATTATGTGGTCCTATATATGGAAGCGGAAATTGGCAGGCATTAGTATCCGAACTTCGACAAATATGGTATAAAGTCAATCTGTTTGATATTCAGAAAATGCAGGAGTTTATTACCCCACAATATCAGACTAAGTCAATGGCATATCTGGTTTCATAAAGATCAAAATCTGTTCTGTGGTCTGTCTTTGTTTGCCCATCTGCTGACCAACCTTTGTGCTCGTAAAACTGTCTTGTCTTTTGGTTTGATGTAAGTACCCACAAAGTTGCTTTATTGAAACCTGCTTCTTTGAGATATTCTAATCCTTTTTGCATTAGAGTAGAGCCAACGCCTTTACTCATATTATTTGAATCAATGTAGATAGCATACAATTCACCCATAGTTTCAGTTGCATTGTCATCTCTACTTGCTCCAAGGCTGCAAAAGCCTACTATTTTGCCTTCAATTTCTCCAACATAGATTTTAGTTTTAGGGTGGGGATTAGCAAGGTTTTCTTTCCAGACCTCTTGTCGTTTCTCCACTGACAGGCTATCTAAAAATGCATCAGGAAGCTGGCCTTTGTAAGCATATTGCCAGGTTTCGACATGTATTTTTGCAATACCTTTTGCATCCGCAATTTCTGCCTCTCTAATAATTAGGTTGCTCATACTTGAAGTATATCAAGAAATAGACGATAAAGTCTCGCCCAAGTCTTTGGTTTTTGGTACAATACGATTATATGGATATGAAGAAAACTATTTTGATTACTGGCTCAAGCAGAGGCATTGGAAAAGCTATTGCAAGGTTGGCACACGAGCAGGGGTACAAGGTGATAGTGCAAGGAAAAACAGACTCCAAAGAGCTCCAAGAGATTCATAATGAGCTAAAAGGATCAGTCAAAACCTTCTTTGATATTTCTGACAAAAAAGCTACTGTAAAGGCAATAAACGAACTTGGCACGATTGATGTTTTGGTCAATAATGCAGGAGTAGCACTAAATGTATTGAAAGATGTTTCAGAAGTTGATGACGATAAGGCCATTGAAGAATATAAGACAAATGTATTGGGAACGCTTCATTGCATACAAGCAGTATTGCCAAAAATGATTGAAAAAGGCAAAGGAAGCATAATAAGTATTAGTTCGATAAAGGGAATCTCACAACTTGCAACTTTGAGCACCTTGTCTTATGCGACTTCGAAAGCAGGGGTAATATCGCTCACAAAGGCCTTAGCAAAGGCTTATGCAAGTAAAGGTATAAGGTTCAATGTTGTGTGTCCTGGTTATACTGAGACTGATCTAGTGAAGCTCTGGAATGAAGAAACTTTCAAGAGGATAAACGAAGGTACATTATTTGGAAGAATGGCCAAACCAGAAGAAATCGCTCCACTGGTTATGTTCTTAGCATCAGATGATGCCTCTTATATTACTGGATCGGAGTTCCTTGCAGATGGTGGCTTTATGTTGAAAGGAAAATAATATGAAAGCTCAAAAATATACATTCAAAGAAACCAATAAAATTGATTTAGGAACGAAAGTCATTTACAAGTATCCGACTCCCACAAAGGAGT
>JBJKRW010000128.1:0-10962 GCA_046704445.1 Microgenomates group bacterium | reverse complement strand
TTTTCATATAATGCAGTGTAGGACAGCAAAACATTATTGTCAATATCAATAACTGTTTATATGGAATTATTTGATACGCATTGTCATCTCAATTTCAAAGCTTTTAGTGAAAACCGGAGGGAAATTATTTTGAGAGCTCATAAAGAAGGGGTGCGGCATATGGTTATTCCGGGAGCCGACGCGGATTCGTCGAAGCTTGCAGTATCCCTGTCGCAGGAATACGAGGGAATGTTTGCGGCAGTAGGCATACATCCTCATCATGTTTTCGGGCTGAGATCTGATCCGGATAGAAAAAAAACGAAAGGTGTTTTGCGGGATATAGAACTTCTTTGCAAATCCGAAAAGGTAGCTGCAATCGGTGAAGTAGGTTTGGATAGACACATATATACGCAAACGAAATATGCGAAGTACGGACTAGATCACGAATTTATGAATTTACAGAAAGAGGTCTTGGGAGAACAAATTCGCATGGCGGTGCAGCACGGTAAGAGTCTGATTCTTCATAACCGGGAAGCGCATAAAGATCTGTTGTCTCTGCTTGACGAACTGTGGGACGAACGATTGCGGAAAAAAACAGTATTTCACTGCTGCGAACCCGAACAAGAACTTCTTGCCTATGCCAAGAAGCGGGGGATATATATAGGGGTTGACGGTGACGTAACCTTTTCTCCCGAAAAGCAGGAGTTTGTAAAACAGATTCCGCCCGAACTGTTAATATTGGAAACGGATTCGCCGTTTCTTCTTCCCGAACCTCTGCGTTCGCAAAGGAAACGGACAGGAATCTGGATTTCAAACGAACCTAAAAATGTAGTATATGTGGCGAAAACGGTAGCGGAATTATGGAAATATTCCCTGGAAGATGTAGCTTTTCAGACAACACGTAACGCCAAATTTTTATTCGGAATCCGGAACTAGAAAAATATGAGAGACAGAATGATGGAAAAAACAAGGCCTCCTTCATATGAATGAAACAATCCGCCCATAAATCCGCCGAAAGCAAAGAATCCGATCATGATGAATAGGTCGAATTCTCCTCCGATTCCTATTGCAAAATGGAAAATCATGATAAATACAACCGCGAGTACGATATAGACGGTTAAATTCATACCGATGATGGTATTGGACCAGGTTTGACCTGATGTCATGTGCGGAATCTGTATGTTTCCCGCGAAGTAAGATGTGGGAATAAGTGCCGGCAGTACGCCGAACTTCAGGTCCTGCGGATTGATGATCTGGGGAGGTTTTGTGTTTTGCGTGGTTCCGTTTGGCGGATTATTGCCCGGAGGATTGTTTCCGGGAGGCTGGGCAGGAGGCTGTGCCGCTTGAGGTAATGGGGGGGTATTGGTTTGGATAAACTGTGTGCAGGTTGCGCTTTGATACTGTACACACGGTCCTCCATAAGCTCCAAGTTCATTGTTTGCATTTGGGATTTGCGGATCTCCCGCGCCAAGAATAGGGGAACCTGCTGCCGGATCGAAGTTTCCGTCACCAAAAGGCGCCCATCCTCTTGCGTCCGGTGCGGGCTTTTTCAACATGGGGTCCGCATTCAGATTATGTTTCGCATTGTTGGGTTGAGTAAAATCACAAAATTCGTGATTCGTGTAGCACGGATGATTGTCTTTCCAGAAAAGGTTATAGGTGATATTTTTCGTGCTGTACTGCGCGGCTTTATCCGGGCAGTTCCCGGTTATCCAGCCGAGCCCGATGGTTAATTCGGGATCTTCGACCACGTTGTTGATGAAATCCAGGGGGCCGACGTCTTCGTTGCAGTTTCCGTCGATTGCTTTTCCGTTTATTGTATTGTTGATCGCTTTAATCGGCTGCTGGCCCGACCGATTAATGTCATTCAGAAAAATATTATTGACGATAAGCGCGGAGGAGTTGTGTAGCGCGACACCGCCCGCGTCATTCGTGTCAATGACCGAAGAATAAAGCACCAGCCTGCTGTTGGTAAAATTCAAGCCCCCACCCTGGAATTCCCTGATATGAATATTGCGGATGGTTACGTCTCCGTTTTCGCTGCATATTCCTGCGCGGTTCGGATAGATGTCGGGTTTGGAATGCCCTTCTCCGTACAGGACGGTTCCGTTCCAGGCTCCTATCGGATTTCCTTCGCCCTCTATGGTCAGTTTTTTACTTCCCAAATCTACAAAACAGGGTTTATTAAGATCGCTTGTATAGGTTCCGGTTTTGATGAGAACAGTATCTCCATCGGTTGTCTGGTCAACCGCTTTCTGTATACCGTCGCCTCCTGCCTGGTCACATCCTGGTCCCGTCTGCGCACACACCGTAATGGTTTTTGCATATACCGGTACGGTTTGAATAAGCGCGAGAAGGCTTAAAACCAGAAGCACCACGAAATGTATTGAAATGTATTTTTTCATGACGAAACTGTTTCACCAAACTGTTTGCGGAATAACGTGGGAGAAAAAAATCCGGTTCTTTCAAAAGCCTCTTTTCCCAATCTCGTCCGAACGCTTTTATTGAAATAGATTTCACCGATTGCGTGTGCGATCGCGTGCGGGTCGTGTGGGTTTGCGAACAAAGCATGGTCCCGGGAAATTTCGTGAAGAACAGGAATGTCCGAAAGTACGGTCGGACATCGTTGAATCCCCGCCTCCAAATAAGAAAATCCGAATCCTTCGTCGCGTGAAATCAATATATTTGTTCTTGCTTGTTCATATAATTTGATTAGCTTATAGTCTTCGATATATCCCAAGAAAATGAAGCGCTTATCGTTTTTTGTAAGTTTTAAAAACTCAAACAACTCCCATTGCCAAGGATGGTATTGTTTTTTAATATTCATGACGGATCCGGCAAAAACCTTGCCGGCAAAAAGACAGGTAACGTTCAATATCTGGACTGCTTTAGCAAGGTTGATAAGGTTTTTATTCCAGGTGGCGTCACCCACATACAGACAGAATGATAAAGGAATATTATATTGTTTGAATTCAGATGTAAGCGTAATGGACGTTCCGGAATTTTTTTTCAAAGTTTTTGTTTTTTGCGAGATGGCGGTGAAATCACGGGAAAGACATGGGTATATTACTTTGATTCTATTTTCAGGAAGCCTCAAAATATTAACGAGATCTTTTTTGCTTGTTTCGGAATCGGTGACGATCAGGTCATAAAATTTGAGGGAAAGTTTATTAAAAAATATATTGATACCGGCCTTCAGGCCTGTCGGAAATTCCCGCGGATACTTTAGCGGGATCAGGTCATGGATAACCGCTATCTGTTTTTTGGCAACCCGTCGCATAATAAGCGGAGGAGCGAGTACGTTAAAAAAAGGATTGATCAGCGTTGCCGATGAAAGGTCGTGAACGGTAGAGAGATTGTCGGTGAATTCCCAGCTTCCGGAGAAATTTTCCTTCATAATTTGGAGATATCGGCCTATTCCCCGGACTTTGCTTAGGGAATCCGATGCGGTCGGATCAAATACTACAACGTGTACAGACATACATGTATTGTATCAGGAATCAGGAATGAATTTACAAAGCCTGTGGCAATGTACGGCAGAGGGAGGGAAAGATTTTTAATCTATGGAAAGTTCAACGACCGGTTGCTGTATTTTTAATGCATTCACGAATTCTTCATATGTGTTTGTTGCAATGGGATTGTCATCAATTGCGGCGTTTCTCCGGTCGAGGACGAAAAGAACACCATTGGTTTTAGCCGTCTCATAAAATTTATTATGATGACCGTTGATAATGTTGATTGCGATCTGAATGTTCCATTTCAGCAAAGCGGAGTAGAGAGTTTTTTCCGGCGGAAGTTTTTGTACATCCAAGAATGACCTGATTGATTGAAGAGGAAAACTGAACTGGAACGCAAGTGCATTTTGTTTGAGAAACGTTTCTTTTACTTCTGGTCTAAGACCGAATGCCTGTTCCGACGGATCGATAAATACGGTGAGCGATTCATGTCCCCCTTCGGTCCCGGGAAGCAATAGTTGCTTTTGCGAATAATCAAGCAGTTTCATGGCCTCATTTTCCACCTCGAATCCCTGTTTCCCGATGACCTGACCTATGGCAGCCGCGGCACCGCAGTGTTCGTGAATTCCCGATTCCGCATTCGTATTTTTTTCCATGGCAACCCGTTCATCAATGCAGATGCCGGTTCTTCCCAGACTGCGATAAAAATCCCCAAGCAGTTTCAGTTCGTTCATGGAAAAATCCACTCCCGCAATATTCGTGCCGTTCTGTGCGGCTTTATTTTGGAGCGCGGTCCATAGCGAGTTTTTTCCTCCGAAAAGAGTTACTCCTTGTCCCATTGCCGCATAAAATCTGTCCGGATAGGAGCAAAGATAGTTGTCGGGATTTTTAATAACGTTGTCCCAAGCATGCTGGGCCGAATCAAATGCGGATCGGATCGGCTGATTTTGTATCATGAATTTCCATTATAACACAGGATCAAAAACCCTTTGCGGCATTGACTTGATATAATCATGACATGGGCGCACTGCTTCTTTCGGAAGAACAGATAAGAAAGCTTGTTTCGGACAACAAGTATACCGTTGACAAGGATTCAAAGTATCTTAGCCGTTGTTTTGACGACCGTGACAGTGCTGAAAACGTACCGTCATTATCGATTCCCGGCGGCGACGTCGGTGAGATCGCGCTTATTCTTGCTGCGGGAAACGCGTACGGCTTTGAAGTGGACATAAAAAAATCATTTGACGCGCTTTCGGGCTTGGTCGGAGGAAGAAATAATCTTTCGTTCCATTCGAATATTTCTCTCCGGCAATCATTTTCTGGAGCTTGCGGACATTTTAATTGCATGAGAAAAGATCCCGCAGCATATTCGATTGAGAAAGTCCAACTTGATGCAATCGGCCAAGAACTGAATATTTTCACGCAGAGTGGAACTAAAACAAATTATAAAAATCATGATGCAGGGGCTCTATTGCTGGTTCGCGGCGCATATTCATTGCCTGTGCGGGGTTTTGTCGATACGGCTGAGGGCAAAGTATATGCGGAGTATTTTGTTTTTCATCATTCATTGGCGAACGAAAGACATAAGATTCTTGCCGACGTACTGATAGAAAAAAAAGCGGTGCGTCTTTTTCCCGGATGCGGCGCAGAGTATTTGTATGAGGTACTTGCAGAAATGACAGAACAGCATTTGTTTGAAACCACAAAGAAACTCGCACGCGGACTGCCGATTTACCGGATTGAATTTCATGAGGATGGAGAATATACCATTGACCGGACGGATACCGTTCGATAATCAGCATGAAAATCCTGTTGGTAAACAACAATACGAAATATCTCCATAGATTAAGAAACCTTTTGCGTTCGTTTGAAGTTTATGAAATATCCTGGAAAGAAATAGACGTAAAGACAGCAGAACGGTATGAATGTTGTGTGTTATCGGGTGGCCATCCATACGGAGTAATGAAAAATCCTCAGCTGTTTGGCAAAGAAACGGAATTGGTTCGGCAAACGCGCAAACCCCTCATCGGTATCTGTCTTGGATTTGAACTGATAGCTTATGCATTCGGATCGGCTCTGAAAAAAATGTCGGGAAAGGAACAAGGAATTCTCGGGCTGAAAATTTTACTTCAAGATGCAATTTTTGACAATCTGCCCGGTCTCGAAGTATTTGAGAACCATAGGTGGGTGGTTGAAACCCTTTCTCCGGAGCTTGTTCCTTTGGCCCGCTCCAAAGACGGGATTGAAATAATCAGACACATATCCCGTCCGATTTACGGGGTGCAGTTCCACCCCGAGATGTTCGTTAATAAAACCTGCGGTGATGAACTGTTTATGAATATATTCAGACAGATTTCATCAAGCCCCGAGATACACACGTAAACGTTATTTCCCGTTTGTCGCTTTGTTTATGAGCGCGATGATTTTTGTTTCTTCGGCCTCCGTCAGATTTTTCAGCGCATAGGAAGTCGGCCACATATCGCCGTCATCAAGTTTCGCCGAATCGCTGAATCCCAACGTTGCGTATCTTGTTTTGAATTTCTGTGCGTTCTGGAAAAAACAGACGACCTTCCCCGTTTTGTTGGCATATGCGGGCATTCCGTACCAGGTCCTGGGAGAAAGTTCCGGAGCGGCTTTCTTTATAATTGAGTGGAGCCTCTCTGCGATAATACGGTCTAATCCTTTCATCTCGTTTATTTTCAAGCGGACCGAATCCTCACCGTCTTTCTTGTTTGCTTTCAGCTCCAGAGCGCGTTCTTTCATCGCTTCTTTTTCCTCGTCCGAGAATCCTTTAAGTTTTTTTGTTGTTTTTTTCATATTTTAACCGCCTCCTTTTTCATGAACTTCACCAATTTATCCAGGCTTTGGTTCCAGCCCGCTTCCATTCCGGCAAGCGCCTGTTGCCCGTTAATGGTAACTTTGGTGACAATGATGTGAAGTGTCATTTTTGTCTTGTTGTTCTCGTATTTTTCCAAAATCAACGTGCTTACCGTATGTATAACCGGTTTATTATTTAAAAGGGCGGATGATTCCAATACGAGTTTTTCCGGTCCCTTTATTTCTTTTACCACCGCAGTCATAGGCCATTGAGTTCCTTTAAATTTACCCAGCTCTTCACCGGCCTCCATCACGATATAAACTTTGCCGTTTAACATTGCATCAAACTCAACAATCGGAGCAAAGACTCCTTTGGGTCCCCACCATTGTTTTAGGAGCTTCGGATCTGTCCATGCTTTCCAGACAAGCTCTCTTGGCGCATCCAATACGCGGCTTAACGTAAGCTCTTTTTTTATTACTTCTTCCATAGTTTGTTCCTGTATTAATAAATTATGAACATCGGTTAAATTAATTATTTCCTGTCTGTTTTTGATATTTGAGACTCGGCGCCGTTGTGTTTTTTCAATATCCGTTTCGGCCGACGCCCCTCATTTCATTCGTAGTTTCCTCCCTTCGTTTTTGAAACGGTTAACAGTGATTTTTTCTTTTGCGGTGACAATTTTCTTTTTTCCGTTTCCAGCACGTTTTCCAGCATGTCAAAGCGCTTGTTCCACATTTTGGTAAGTTCTCGCATCCAGTGTTCCATTTCGTCGATTTTTTCGGCATTGATACTGTAGAGTCTTTGTTGAGCATTTTTTTGCACAGTTACCAAATGTGTATCGCGAAGTATTTTTAAATGCTGGGATTCGCCAGCCGGTGTAGAAGAAAAGTGATTATAGAATTCCGAGGCGGGTATTCTTCCCTTAGAGGCAAGCAATTCAACAATTTGTCTTCGCGTCGGTTCGGCAACGGCATTAAATATATCCATAAGCATCTATATATTAAAGCATGTCATTATTTAAGTCAACACTTAAATAACTAAAGTTGATTCTGTGTCCGTTCTTGGCTACAATAAGAAGAATTTCTATGATATTGGGCCCAAAAAAACTATTGCAGCTGGTCAAAAAGAAAAAACTTGTCGAGGATCTCGCAGATCGCGAGTTAACATCTCCTGAGGGAGCGGGGTTCGATCTTCGGCTGGGGGAGCTTTACAGGATTAAAGGCGGTAAGGCGTTTTTGGGCGAATTTGAAAGGGAAACGCCGAAGATAGAGTTAATTATTGCCTACGAAAAAGGGAAGAAAAAAGCGAAGACAATAAAACCGGGGGAGTATTATCTTGCAACAACCATCGAGAAAGTTAACACGCCGTTGGATATCACCATTAACTTCAAACCAAGAACCACCACGTTCCGGAGCGGTTTGATTCTCCGCACGGGAAATGTTGCGCCCGGGTACTGCGGCAAACTGACGTTCGCGTTAAAAAACGAAGGGCCTATGCCGGTTATGCTTGAAATGGGGTGCAGAATCGTACACGCTCAGTTTGAATGGGTTGACGGCGGCGGAACACGGTATAAAGGTCAATGGCAGGGAGGGAGGGTAACTACGAAGAAAAGAGAAAGACAGATCTAATCGTTTTCAATTTTTTATTCAAATATGGATGAAACAGACGGGCCTGAAATTACTTCTCCTGCCGATATCTATACCATAATGAAGGAAAGTGCGATATCTGAACTAAAAAGGATTACACAGTTAAGCACAAGAAAAAGAATTCTTATTGATCTTCTCAATCCGGGGTTTTTTACAGAAGACACGAATGGTTTACTTCAATTTGATCCCGAAAAATTTGACCCGGCGAATTTTCCTCTGCTTATGGAAGATGTGATTGACTATCTTGGTAGTGAAGGAGGGAAGAAACTTCAGGAAGATCTGGGAGAGCGATTTCCAGATTTTCAACAGTCGGTTGCAGCCGTTCATGGTCTTATGGGACAATTGGTACAGGACGGGACATTCAATGGGGCAGTCTTGGACTCGTTCAACAATCTGAACACTTTTCGTAGCGGTATAGGAAGCCGGGATTTTATGAAGATATTGCGCAGAAAATATATTATTCAAGATGAACTGTCAAAGCTGCCTTTCGGCAAGAGTATGTTTTTCTTTCTGCCGGAACCCAATCAGGGCGGCACAAACGCAGTAGTGATCCAAAGCGAAGAAACCAACCTGCTTTTTTGTGCGCTCCAAAGTTGTCAATATGCTTCGAGGGCTCAACAGGGCGCTTCTGGAAATACTGACTTTGCAAAAAGTGCGCTATTTTGGAAATCGACATACGGCAAATTGGCAGCAAAAAGGACTCCTATGGCGGCCCAATGAAAATTAATTAAACCGCCCTTTTTTCTTCGCAGGACAAAAGATCTTATATACTGTGTTTTTGAGAATGATTTGATTGATGGCCCAAACGGAAATATTACCGGTGGATATTTTTCGTGTGATTGAGAAAAAGCTTATAGTCTCAGATATTAGAGATTTCTCCTCTTTGAGACACGTTTATAATTTTTCGTCATAATGTCAGAATTTCCAAGCGACGTTATTGCAAAACTAGTTCCGTGAACGGAGAGTTCTGCGTCCGTTTGCTGTCAACCAGGTTGGATCGTTTATTTTTCCTATTCTGAAATGCGGATCCCTGGTGACGTCTATCAT
The DNA here is from genome assembly GCA_046704445.1 of Microgenomates group bacterium. Classification (GTDB taxonomy): domain Bacteria; phylum Patescibacteriota; class Microgenomatia; order UBA1406; family GWC2-37-13; genus JBJKRW01. Next base: position 2,017 of record JBJKRW010000128.1, on the reverse strand, counting down.
ATCTGAAGGAAGGGACGTGTTTGGCGGCAAGACCGTTGTTCTGTGTTTTTTAAACTTCATCATCAGTTTCGGCGCCGCAATCAAACCGATCACAAAGACAGGTGCGAAACCAACAAAACAAGGTAAAAAATTTTCCATGGAGCTAATTATACATAACCTATAGTAAAATATCAAGGGCTATCTATCTATTTGTCAAAGGTATTCCGATAGATAACCTGCAGCCTTTATCCGGAAAGGAATATTTCTATTCAATCTGTTCTGCCAGACGGACAAACCCGTCGAAATTTTTTACGACATAATCCGCTTGTTCTACCACCGGTTGACGAGTTACATTTTCGGTGAACGCAACGAATTTCGCACGGGTATGTAACAGTTTTTTGATTTGAAGATCGGTGTTTCCGTCACCGAGTATTAACAAAGTGCCTTCTAGTTTTAAAGACTGTACTATTTCCGCTTTTCCGTTATCGTATGCGAGTCGGTTGCGTAAATTGACCCCCTTACATCGTCCGTGTTGGTCAAAGATAAAACTGTTTGCATACACATGAGTGGGTAAAATGTCCAGCTTTTCCGTAACCGGGATGATGCATTCCTTAAATGCACCGGAAACAACAAAGATCTGTTCTCGATATTTCGTAAAAAACGCCTTGTTTCGCATGACAGACGGAGTGATATGCGTACTAAGAATTTTGGTCCATTTCCGGATATGAGTTTTTGAGATATGAAGCAATTGCAATCGAGACATTAATTCTTGGTGAAAACCGATTTTTCCTTCCATTCCCTGTGTTGTTATGGTTTTGATTGTTGACAGAATAGATATGCGTTGAGGATGATTTTGCAGAGTTATATCCGCAAGTATCTCGAGAGCTTCGGTTGTAATAAGCGTGCTGTCAAAATCGATAATAAAGTACTGCATATAACAAAAAATCCCGCCTTTCGGCGGGGTTTTGCAACTTCTGTTCTTCATTTACGATACCTCACCGAAAAAGGCGGAGGATTCGGATGGAGAATAATTGTTTAATACATCTGTTCGTGAATTCATGTGTTCATGATAACAGATTGCCCGGTTATTGCAATATGAAACGCGGAAAAATTTCATACTTGCAGTTCACCCGACGTATTTGTACAATGGTGCAGATATGAAAGTTGCGGTATACTCCGATATTCATGACAACCTGCATAATTTGAAGCTGGTATTCGCACAAATCAAAAAAAGAATGATAACGACCGCATTTTGTTTGGGGGACTTTATCAACCCGGGAATCATTAAAGCCATTATTGACAGCGGAATATTTACCTACGCGGTCTGGGGGAATAATGACGGAGAAAAATTTAAGATATTGCATATGGCTTGGGAACACAAGAATAAAATTAACCTGGCGCGTACTGAATTCGCCGCTGTTGAACTCGACGGCAAAAAAGCATTCCTTATTCATCGGCATGATTTTGTCGAATCCCTGGCAAAATCGGGCGACTTCGATGCGGTATTCTACGGACACAATCATATAACGTACTCAAAGCAATTTTCCAACGGTTGTCTTCTTGCGAATCCCGGAGAAGTGTCGGGTCACGTGACCGGACATGTAAGCTTTATGGTTTGGGATACGGAAACCGATTCGGCGGAAACAATAGAGATAAAAAATCCGTTACTAGTTAATGATTAAATATATATGAAACGGCACGAAGAATATCAATATCTTGATTTATTAAAAGAGGCGTTGGATCATGGATTCAGAAAGGTCGACCGGGGAACGGGGGATGCGTCATACAGTTTATTCGGCAGGCAGATACGGTTTGATCTGTCCCGGGGGTTTCCGCTGTTGACCACAAAAAAAGTTTATTGGAAAGGCGTTCTTCATGAGCTGTACTGGTTTTTGTCCGGGCAGTCCAACATCAAATACCTGGTTGATAATAACGTCCATATTTGGGACGACTACCCGTTTAATATTTATAAAAGAAAACATCCGAACTCTACGATTTCAAAAGAGGAGTTTGTAGTAAAGATCCGTTCGGATCGGGA
>JBJKRW010000127.1:0-4716 GCA_046704445.1 Microgenomates group bacterium | reverse complement strand
ATTCCGAACGTGTCCCGGACAAGAGGCTTGATGATCGTACGGAGCTTCTTAAACTTTGACAGATGATCACCTATTTTCACGGGTTTGACTCCGAATGTTTTTAATATTTCGTTTTTGATTTTTGTATGAAAACCGAATTTTTCGACAAACATATTCCAGTCCATAAGTTCGTAAACGCGTATTCCGTTATAACTTACCTTGTCGGAATACACCGGACCTATTCCCCGTTTGGTGGTACCGAGTTTTTGGTTCCCCCGCGCGTTTTCATAGGCCTCATCGAGCTCCTTATGATACGGCATAATAAGATGGCAGCGCGGCGAAATAATAAGTTTCTTTTCGACGTTCAAGTGTTCTTTTTTCAAAATTCCAATCTCTGCCATCAATACGTCCGGATCCAGAACGACCCCGTTCGCGATGATGCAGATCGTCTGCGGTTGCAAAATTCCCGAAGGGATAAGGTGGAACGGATACTTTTTTCCGTTGACCAGAACCGTATGACCGGCATTGTTCCCGCCGTGAAACCTGACTGCATAATCGGCTTTGGCCGCCAACACGTCTACAACCTTCCCCTTTCCCTCATCCCCCCATTGAGATCCGAATACGAATTGAATCATAGGATAAATTCCCAATTTATAATATGAAATCTTCAGAGAATTTCCGGCGCTTTAATCTCCAACCAGTTGCGACACGAGTTTTTCCGCCAATCCCGTATAGTGTTCCGGTTCTAATTCCGTCAGTTTTTTTTCGCGGGACAACTTTAATTTTTTCAGTATTTCCAACCATTGTTCCTTTCCTATTGTTTTTCCCTGGAACATTGACTTTATCTTTTCGTACGCGTCCGGCTGCCGTTTCACGCGCAGATACGTCTGAAGGGCTTCACTCAAGATTTCCCAATGGCTATCTAGTTCCTCTTTAATATGGAAAGAATTCACGGAAATTTTTTTGAGACCGTCCGCCGCACTCTGCCACGCCAGCACCGTATACCCCAATGCGCATCCGAATGTACGCCTGATTGTAGAGTCGGAAAGGTCGCGCTGAAGCCTTGAAAGAGGTAATTCCCTCACGTACACCGAAAGTAATCCGTTTGCCGTCTGGGCATTCCCCTCCGCCCTTTCAAAATCAATAGGGTTGATTTTCTGGGGCATGGTGGAAGATCCCACCGTCCCTTCGTTTTTTTGGCTGAATACTTCGTTCATTATGTAAAGCCAAACGTTCAGGCAAAAATCTTCAATAATGGAATTGCATAGCGAAAGAATCTGAAAATACTCAACCCAGTTGTCGTAAAACAGTATTTGCGTCGAGAACCGTGAAGGCAGCAACCCCATGTTTTTAACAAACCGTTCGGAAAAATCAATCCAGTCGGTGTCCGGAAAGACAAAGGCATGCGCGTTGAAGTTTCCGACCGCACCGTTCAATTTTCCTTCAAACCGGTAAGCAAATAATTTGACCGACTGTTTCCGAAGCCGGTAATAGTAATTTACAAGCTCTTTTCCTACCGTCGTCGGTACGGCCGGCTGTCCGTGCGTGCGGCCAAGAATCACTGCGGACCTGCTGACTTTTCCCAGGCTTTTTATTGTCTTCATGAGATTTTGCAGGACCGGAATCATTACCTTCCTGTTTGCTTTCTCGAACATCAATCCGAATGCAAGATTGTTGATATCATCCGAAGTAAGACCGATATGGAGAAAAGGAATCAGACGGTCAAGTTTAACCTTCGACAGTTTTTTGCGGAGGTAATATTCTACCGCTTTCACATCGTGACGGATCATCCGTTCTATTTCCTTAAGCTTTACATATTCTCCCGCATCGAATTTCTTTTCTATTGACACAAGTATTTCCTTCTCCCGCTTTGAAAGCCGGGGTATCGCGTGTTTTTCTGAAAGAAACAGAATATATTTAAGTTCTATTTGAATTCTTGACCGGTACAGTGATGTTTCGGAAAAAAAATCGCGGAGGTTTGTAAGTTTTGCACGATACCGCCCGTCAAGCGGGCTTAATACATCCGATCCGTAATCTTCGCTTTCCCGTTTTGAATAATTCACGTAGTATATGTTGACCGTGTTCAAAAAAATCAACGACTTATTTGTACCAAACAGAATATGGTTTGTCAAAAGAAGTTTCGGGAGTGTTATTTTGCAGCTCTCGTTTTCTTTGTTTTCTCTTCTTCAATAATGTCTTCACGCCGGCCAAGTCCTGCCGCAACCATCATCTGACGTGCAGTTTCGGCTCCCCGTACCATGGTCAAGAATTCCTGCCATTCAGGCAGTGTGGTTGCCGTTGTCATATTTGCAAAATTATAGATGCGGAAAATAAATCCTAGTTGTTGATCCCATGTGTCTGCCAAAATCTGCAGTTCACTGTTTGGCGCCGCAATTGTATCGATCCATTTGCTCATATCTTCTCTAAATTTACTCTGAACGGCGTACGGTGCTTGCATTGCCTCTACTAAGGTTTTGCTCATCTCCGGAATTTTTTGGGCAAACCCTTGGGCTCTTGTTTTTGCCGTTTCAAACCTCTTGGATCGAACCTGATAATACGCCGAAAGCTGGTCCTCAACTTCTTTCAAGTATTCGGTGTCTACTAATTCTGAAAGATTCCGTTGCATTTCCTTTATTTTTGTCAAAATATCCTTATTTGCAAGCGCCTCTGATTTTCTCACTTCATCGAGCTCTTTGGTCAATTGTGCGGCTAATTTTAATCGTTCATTCTGGTTGGTAAGAATCTCGACCATACCTTCCACGGCGGTTTTTCTCATGGATTCCACTTGTTTTGTTGTATCTTGAGCGCCCATGCTGTCGAACATCGCTTTCAACGCACTCAACAGCGTATCATCGTGAGTAAGGATCTCGTTCATAATTTTTGCTGACGCTTCTGCGGTGGCTGCATGTTTCGATGCCATTTGCGCAATAACCGTCTCTAAAGCTCTCGCGGTTCCGGCCGAAGGATCAAAAAAGGTAAATCTTGTTGTTGCGTTTACTCCGTTATCCTTTTCGGAATCTCCGCCTATTACTACCCTTGCAGGTTGGTCCAAAGAGTGTTTTAATGCATCAATAACTTGTTTGACTATTTCTTCGGGATCTGAAATGCCTGCCTTTTGTTTGTCTTTAATCAGTTTATCAATTTGTTCCAATCCTGTTAATTCATGAAGTTTCCGGGTTATTCTTTCTTTCTGTCTCTCGATTCTTTCCAATTCTTTACGAAGGCCGGTTTCCTGAGTAAGTTGTTTTTCTATGATCTCTACCGCCTTTTCAAGTTCTCCTCCTGCTTCACGTACCTTTACCGGAAGTTTGATAACTGCGCCGTTTGAGCCCATGGTAAACCCTGTTTCTCCCATGGTGACTCCGGAAATTGCTTTGATCATATCGGACATTGCGCCAATCGCGTCCTTGAATTGTTTTCTTGCGGTTTCCGCAAATTTCTGTTCCGTCCGTACGTATTTTCGTGCCAAGGGCAACGGTGGCCTTGTCCCTTCTATTTCGATTCCACCCAATGCTCTGTCAATAAGATCCTGTTTTCCCAAATCCTGAAGCGCACGTGCAAGCTGCGCTCTCTGAGTATTACTGCTCCCCCCTGTTCCCAAATAGCTCGTCATGGCAATTGCTTGTCCGATCAAGCTTTCCTTTACCAGTCTCTTTCCCTCTTCTTCTGTTTGCTTGTCTAAAAGCTTTCGGTACATTTCGTCAAGCATTAAGGTCGGAGAACGGAGCTTAAACCGTCCGCCAACCACAATGTAGAGCTTGACCAAATCGATAGTCTGATCGACGATATGCGAGGCAATCGGCCGTTTCTCAATTGGTTCCTTCCTGTTGACTCCGAATCCGAATGCAAGCGGCTGCATGATTTGCTGCCAACGGCCGTTATCAAGACCTCCATCCTGTTTATAAACAAACGAGAGTTTCATGCGGTCAACAAATCTTTTCTGATGTTCAATATTCCACCGGCTCATCAGTGCGGCACGCACCGTATCGGACATTTCGTGTATCTCCTCACAATATTTTTGTTTTTCTGTTTCCATTCCCTTGTCCAGTTCGATATCAACCAACAAATCAATATAACTGTCGACAAGCTCCTCCTTCAGTTGAGCGGATTCAACCTTGTGTTCGTCCTTAAAAAAGCTTCCCCAGTACCATAACATTGTCGCGATCCTTGCCTGACGTATTTTCTGGGCTTCGCCGTCTACCGGTTCTTTTGCTTTTGTAGCTTCCGCGCCTTTTGCCTGCTTATTGTTGTATGCGATATCACGGATCATCCTGTTCGACTGTTCAAAAAATATATTGAACATTGCTTTTCTGGATTCGTAAGAGCCTTCGGATGCGTCGGGATTAAGAGGATAATCAATACCCGGAGGTTCTGTTACAATACGTCCGTAGTCTCCGAATCTTCCTAAAACAAAGTCTATTGCATCCCTGTCCTTATCCTGTCGCTCAAATGCCCCCTTAATCGTTTCAGCCGCTCTTTTTTGCTCCGTATACTTAATATCCTGGAATTCTGGAAATATCCACAAATACCCTGCCGCAAGCCACATCTTGTAGAATTTTTCCATGGTCGGCATCTTGCCCTTTTCCAATATGGATAACGCGGCGTCAAGTGCAGGCTGTGCGCCTTTACGGGTATTTTTGTTTGTTCTTAAAGGATTGACAATAAGCCCCATCTCAATTCCCACGCGCGGATTGGCGAGCAACATCTGAGCAACCATCTCGTCCCATGTTTCGTCCG
>JBJKRW010000126.1:0-10144 GCA_046704445.1 Microgenomates group bacterium | reverse complement strand
ATCGGGTTTTTTAATAAAATCAAAGAAACCGGCCATAGAGTCATTATGATGAATTTTTACAGTATTGTCAACAATAACTCATGAATAAAAGCAGAATTTTTCTTATTTCCGCCGCGCTTGTTTTTCTTTTGATCCTTATTCTCGCGGTAGTCTATTTACTTGAACACAAAACATCTGGTTCAAACCCATCCTACGGCAATAGGTCTCCGCAGGAATCGGCAAATCCGCCCGGACTGCAAAATTCGGCAGCCGGTATTTCTTCGTCTCCCGGAAACAGTCAACAGAACAATACGATTTACCCCACCCCTACTCCTTATCTAAACACATCGACTCAAACCTCTCTGAATTCTTTGCGCTTCCTTACCTCAATGTTGACCGGCGATACCGGAAACCAATCCACCGCGGAAGCAAGTCTTACCCCTGAACCGACCGGTCCGGAAACGAATATATCTCCTACTCCCGTAAGTGCGTATAATACTGGTTCCGAATCTGCATATCGGTCGTTTTCCAATCTCCTTGGCACACTTCTCTTGGGTAATGCGGGTGAAACTCCAAACGAATCGAGTCCTGAAGCATCCGTTACCCCACAGATGCAGATTGCCAAAGGTTCGTCCTCATATCAAAACTCATCATCGTCATTGGTCTATTATCCGCAGTGTGACGGACCGTACGATACCTATGCATTGCCCGGAGGATGTGATATTTGCCAGGCGGGTTGCGGCCAAACCTCACTCGCCATGATTCTTTCCTCGTACGTAGACCGATCCTACACTCCTCCGAAAGTTGTAGACGAATATAAGACAGACGGGTTATATGCGGCGTGTAATGGCAGCAAGATCACTGACGCAAAAACAATACTCGACAATCACGGGCTTCAAACCACCGATCTTCTCTATTATTCAGGAACCACGAACGACGACGCTATTGCCGATTTCAGGCAATACCTTCAGCACGGATGGACAATTTTCGCCCTTGCCCGGTACTGCAGCAGCGGTTGCGGACATTTCATTTGGATTACCGACGTAGACAAGAACAATAATGTCTATGCCTATGATCCGTTCTACGGACGGAACGTCCTCCCTCCTCCCCTGAACGAAAACCAATACAATCCCTATCCCCTCTATAAATTTGCATTCGGAGTAAAAAAACCGTCATAATACCCATATGCATACCATAAATACAAAAATATATATAATACTGGCCGCCGTTCTGCTGATTATAGTTATTCTTGTCATAGCGCTTTCATCACGAAAAACCGGAACATCATACACTACCACTCCCAAACTTCCTTCTCCCACTCCGGTCAATCTTATACCAAGCGGTCCGAAAATGCCGGCAACCATTGCCCCGACTTTTACCGGCGCAAACGAGGAAGTTCCCGAACCTATTTTGAATCTGGCAAAACAAAAACAGGCGCTCCGCAAACTGAGCCCGCTCAATCAAAACGGATTTACCGTAAGCTACGATTTTTCAACTGATGAATTCACCGTAACTCTTTCCGATCCAAAGGACCGGAATAAAACAGCATTCCAGACATGGCTGAAACAAAATTATCCCGCGATTTCGTCCGGAGAATTTATTATCCGATGATTATTCGTTGATTTTCCACTTCGTATTTGATTACAATGAAGTATGCTTTCATTTTACTGGCCGCTTATTAAACAGGCTGTAGATTTTATCAAAAAAATCTCACTTATCGTTATCGTGTTCCTTGCAGCAATTACGGTAATGTTACATTTTATTCAAAAAGATAAACTGCAATTTGTTTCCGATAACCCGATACAACGCAACAGGACCGAGATATACAAATTCATCAATGATCCGGAGCTTAATAAAACAACGCAGGGTAAATTCGGAATCGCTATATATAGAATTACCACATGTTTGATGATTGGTGAAGCCTGTACCAATAATCCAAATGATGGTGATAAAAATTTCAATCACAGTCTATTCGGATTTTTTGCCAATCTCATTATTCTGCCATATCAACATCCTCCGGCATCAGGGGTTTATTGGGCATACAGCGGCCTGCAAAACGCAGGATTTATTCCCAAAACATATGCCGCACAGGGAATCGGATTCGGCGCAATACAGCCTTTTTCAGGAATATGGGTTGCATTCAGGGACGTAAGCTATACAATTTTGGTCTTGATTATTATCGCGATAGGATTCATGATCATGTTCCGGATGAAACTCAATCCTCAAACCGTAATCTCGGTTGAAAACGCATTGCCGAGAATAGTACTTGCGTTAATCCTTATTACTTTTTCTTTTGCCATCGCGGGTTTTCTCATAGATTTAATGTACATAACTATCGGAATTATCGTATCTATTTTGGCGCCGGTGGGCGGACATAATGTCGCAGAATACCAGCAGAAATACCTTCAGGCCGGACCCGACATGATTATAGGAGGACTTATGAAAGAAGGAAGCTTTGGGCCTGCAATGATTTTCTTCCAATTACCTAATGCGGTTATGGATCTGATCCCAGATCTTGGTACCGCAATTAGAACGGCAATTGCAATATTCGGTGTATTCTGGCTTTTTCCTTGGATAAAAGATCATGTTGGAGGACCAATTGGAGAAATGCTTAAATCTCTTATGCCTTGGACTGTAGACGCAGGATGGAACCAGCTCGTAAAAGCCACCGCATCTTTTAATCTCGCCAATTTTGTTGGGGCATTGTACAATTTGATTGTTAATAATGCGTATTCTTTGACGCTGGCGACGTGGTTTGCGGTTACGATTCTTGCTCCTCTTCTTGTCGGACTTGTCATTTTTATATCTGTGGTGTTTATTTTCACGCGTATTTTATTCATGTTGTTTGACGCATACGGAAAAGTTATTCTTAACATCTGTATTGCACCTTTATTATTGTTGTTTGAAGCGATTCCCGGACAATCTGCGTTTTCAAGTTGGTTCAAGAATTTAGTATCGGAACTCATTGTATTTCCAACCGTTATCGCTATTTTTCTCATAGGAAGCATTATGGTAGACAAGGCTTCATCAGGAAATATGTTACAGTTTCCTTTTTTATCAGGAGTCGACCCTAAAAGCTTTGGGTTAGTTCTATCGATGGTGATATTATTTATGACGCCGGATTTGGTCAAGATGGTCAAGCAATTCTTTGTTCCGAAACCCGGACCCTTAGACCAAGTCGGAATTGGTGTGCTGTTTAGCGGAGCAAAGACTTCGTTTGAGGGAGGAATAGGCGAAGTACAAAAATGGGGAAGTATTGGCTATTATGTGAATCCTATACAAAATGTTCTAGAAAGAATGCCGGGTGTTGGCGGATTATTTAAAAGAGAACATAGATAATTTCTTTCTTACTGTAAGAACGGAATACGTAGAATGTCAACTCCAATAATTCGTAGAATCAAAACGGAAAAGATAATAAGCATTAGACCCAAAATACACGAAGTAAGATTTTCCTGCGCCTTCTTAATGCGCTCGGGATTGCCTTGCGACACCTGCATCATCAGTGCGGAGTAAATAATACAAAGCAATGCGACTATTCCTCCGAGGCCTATGCCTGTAGTTAAAAGAAATGAACTTACAAATGTCTGAAGGTTCAATGGAACACAACCAATCGCACTCCATACTCCTCCACCTGCAGCACAATTCATACAGTCTTTCAAATCGGGTGAACTTGCTAATGATTTATAGCAAAGTTGCGCAACTGGCTTAAGCATCGCTGATGCCGGGGCCTTACACGTACAGTTCGGGGCTGATGCGCTTGGTGAAGGATCACCATAAATGCACACAACCCCAGGATTATTTTTTTGGAAATCCTGAATAGCTTTATATCGAGTCTGTACATCAGTATTAACATTCTTTAGCATAGAAACCAATGAACCTAATACGGGAAAATTCGAAAGAACATCAAGGACCATACCGGCAAGATCACTTATTAATCCTGGCAGCTGCATATTTGAAGTTGTTTTTGTTTGACTTAAAGCCAGATTACAGCATTTTTGACTGCCGTCTGTTGCTCCACCCACGCCGCAGTCCAACCCCGGGATAGATAACCCGGTAATATTTCCTACAACTTTGTTCGGATCGGGAACCTGTGCCAAGACAGGTAAAGAGATAATATTAAGTATTAAAATAAATGACAAAACCGTATATATGATTTTTTTCATGCGTTACATACACTATACCAAATATTACAACGTTTATCTTTTCCCCGAATTTGCCTTGTTTGCCGCCAGGTACAATTGGATATAGATGAGAAGCGCAATAAGAACGATAAGCGGAAGCGTTTTTGTCAAGAATTTCCGCTCTCCGGTATGACCCTGCAGTTTCTTTGCCATTCCCGCATGCCAGGGATTTTTCGCTCCTGAATGTTTTTTGACCGGAACCCTGAGTTTGAATTCAAATGGTCCGATTTTTTTCTTCTTCTGTTCTGTCTTAATTTCTTTGAATTTCCACGGACCGATCTTCAAGGACTTTCCGGTAAATTCATACGTATCTTCAATATCGGGCATGGGAATTTTAAAAGGACCCACTTCTTTATAACCTGATTTAATAATATTGTCCTCTGTCCAGGGCACTTCGCCGAAAGACATAATGGTCCTTTCCAGTGTTTCCTTCTGACTTGCATTCAATGCGGTAGTGGGCCGGTCGAGTCGGGAAACCAACCAGTCCTGAAAATAGCTACCTTCCGGTCCCGGATTACCCACTCTTCGCATAAAATTGTCGTACAGATCCCCCAATATGGGAATATCGTTTGGAGAATCTTTTCCGATCAGGCGTTCGCAAAATACCGCATTCCGAATTACCACCTCAGGCCGGGCCTCAGCATCGGCAATACCAATTGTATCTCTCATCTCATTTATGATAGGTACAATCTGCTTAAGTACATCCTGCATAAGCATATTGTCGTCGGCATATCGTTTCAGAACGAAAGACGTCAACGCCACTTCATACAGTTTTTCATAGCCTTTTGTAACCTTGGTTACCACGTTATTTTCCTCTCCCGTAAACCGCGCCGCTACCCTGTTTCCCGCCCTCTGGAAAAAGAAACGGGAAAGATCCATGTCTTCGGCGCCGAATTCCGCATCAAGCACAAGTTTTTTATCCTGCCAATGAAAAAAACGGTCTAGAAGAGTAATATAATCCTCGGTATCCTTATTAATGTTTTGAGGGGTTTCTCCATTTTGCATCTGACGCTGTACGCGCGGTTTATAAATACTCCGTTTCAATTCCTTTAAAAATTCTGGCAAGTCGCGGTTATAAAAAGTTTCAAATGACATAAAACCCATTCCGGACTTTCCCTGAAATTCTTTAAATTGAGGAACGTTGCGTTTATACTGTTCAAAAAATATCTCCAGAATTTTTTTTGTTTCTTCGTCGTTAAGATCATTTGCGGTTAATCCGCTTGATTCGGGCGCATCGGGATTGGTTTTATAATGCTTCCGAATGTCATCTATGCTCCGTGCGGTAGCCATTTCGCCGTATACTTTTTGCAGTTTCTTCATCTGAACCAATTCTAAAGCTTCTACAAAAAGCGGTGTCAACGTGTCTCTGATCAAATTCGGATGCATTTGATTGCCATACTTTTGAATCAACTGGTCCCATAAATCCTGAAGTAATAAATTTTCACCGTAAGGAGTCAGGTGTCTACGCTCGAATTGCAATGCTTTTGTCGGAGTCAGATTAAGCATCCGTTCGTATATGAATTCCTTATAGCATGCGTTTCTAAATCTTTCCGCATCATCGCCGGTCGGGTTCTGAGGTTTTCCGGTCACATCTGCCTCCTTTTTTGCTTTCCATCTGTTTACCATCTGGGCATATGTTTCGTCATCAATAAATTGGAGTTCGGATGGCCCTTTAATGTCGTCGATGAAAAGCTTGACCGCTGCGGTTCCTACACTCATCAAATTTGCCATGGTTTTCGGAAAATCATAGTGTTGATCGTTTTCCTTCATCCAAATGAATCTCGCATATTCCTTTGTTCTCCAACCGCGCCTTGCCCATATTCCGATGATCTGATACCGTGCCTGTTCCTGTAACGTGATGTTTTCCTCGTTGAATTTCAGATACCAGTCGCTTGCACCCCGTATATGTGCGTTTTCATGTTCCTCCTTTACCCGATACATCAAGCTGTGATGATACGGCTGAAAATTATTGAAACCCTCCGCGCTTCTGGGTTGAAACACATAGCCAATATGCAACAAATGTCTTCGTAAATTCACCCTCAACCATTTTGCCGCCATATCTATGTCCACCTTCATTTTATCGATTCCTGCGTCCGCACCGATCGGATTAAGCATGAATTCCGCGCGTTTTCCGCCCGGAAAACGCGGATCGTCTTTCAGAGTCGGATTCACCATCATAGGCATAGATACTCCCTGTAGTACATTCCAATACTCAAACGTACTTGCCTTTGCCACTGCGGAGCCTAAACGGATTTTCCGAATATACGATAATTTTCTTCGTAATGCGTCTTCAGATTCGTCTGTCAAAAACTTGGGATCGTTTATCTCTTTCATTGATAAAAATTTGAGCAACGCTCTCATCTGGGCAGGCTCAAGATTATACGGTTCTTTTTTATAATTAATATCGGGACGCGCAATACGATTGTTCATATAAAACATCTGTTTGAGCGAAGGAATAAACAGATTGTAGGCGAGGGAAATGTCCGGATCCTGGAAAATTAACCAGTCTATGGTTGAAGATTTTGCTTTTTCCGCAAATTTTGCGAATGTTTCCCAGCCCAATCCTTCATCAATAATTTTTTCCGCATCATGAAAATATTGATATGCATCTCTGAATTCCGCCATTTTTCCGGTAATATTCTGCGCAATACCCGAACATATGTCGATTTTTATTTTTCCCGGGTAAGTCATGGGGTCCTTGGCTACATTCATAGATTCGGGACTTAAATCTTTTTGGTTCGGATCAAGAGGGTTTTCCAACGTACTCAAATCTACTACCTTGTTGGCGAATTTGGGAAAACGGTTTTGTAACAATACCGCGGCATTTCTCTCCTCTCCCATAAACTGGTTGTAAAAGCGTGCGTGGTACATCGGATCGAATGCCTGTTCAAAAAACAGTTCCGGCTGTAAATCCACAACGCTTATTGCCTGTTCGCAGACGTCCCGTATCGCATGCCAGAATTTTTCCAGGTCGAAATCTTCCGGTTTATCCCCTCTAGTTCCATCTGTTCTGTAATCACCCTCTCTTATTCCGCGTTCAAGCTCCTCTTTAAACTTTTCTGGTGACTCCAGGCTATTCAAAAGCCTTTTATGATGTTTAAGCAGCGGAATACCTGCGGTTTCTGCCCATCCTATCAAGCCTCCGCCTCTTTGCATAAACTCCATGCCTGCCTTATTTATCGCATCTGCCCTCTCTTTTACCTGGCCGACTATTTCATTTGCCTCTTCGGGACTCAAGACTCCCTGATTGACCAAGTTCCTCAATTGTGACACGTATGCATTAATCTGCGCTTCGGACATACCGCTTTGTTCTCCTGTTTCGGGATTACCGTAATTCATGAGATTGCCCATTCCTCCTAAAACCTGTGCTTTCACTTGACCCAATCGCTTCTCGGTTTCTTTTTCAATTTCTTCGTTCATTAATCGGCGAGAATCTTGATCTTCAGGTTCGTTTGCATGACTCCGACGAACTTCGGCCTCGACCTGTTGTCGTATTCTGTTTTTCACGGAACCGTCTAAGATAAAATCCCGCAAACGCTTATCGGCAACCCGTTCCCTTTCCATAAATCTGGCTACGTTTTGATTTTTATAGTCCGGGTTTTTGGATTGATTTGCCGCTGCGGCTGCAGCTTCCAATCTTCTTTGTTCCTGTTCACGAAGACGGCGATCGGCTTCACTCTCACCCGATTGCCCTCTTCCTGTCTCGCCTGTTTGCTGTCCCGGATTCTCTTTACCGTTCATAGATTGACGAAACTATTAACACGAAAGTTAGGTTTTTCCGCTGCATAATGTAAAAAGCGTATCAGATTTTCGTGTGTGAAACAAGCAAAGAAAGATGTCCTGCAGTCGGCAAAATGAAGTGTTATCGGTATATTTCTTCTATTTTGCAAATACACTTAGGTTCTAAAACGAAGTGCACCACTTGAGTTACAATTGGTAATTCAAGAAAGGAGGTGCACAATGCGAAAATATCAACATTTAACATTGGAAGAACGGGAAAAAATATACGCCTGGAAATTACAGGGAATATCACTTCGTGAGATTGGTCGGAGATTAAAACGAAACCATACGTCATTAAGTCGTGAGCTAAAACGAAACAAACGGCCAGGAGAAGAATATATTCCCTGTCGTGCTCATCAGAAAGCGGTTAAACGTGAATTTAATCAACGACATCATGCGCCTTTAAAAGATCCGTTGATTTTTCTCTACGTCAGACGACGCTTGAGGAAAAAATGGAGTCCGGAAACAATTGAGGGAAGATTGCCCATCGATTGTCCCGGATATTCGATAACTGATGAGACTATCTACCGCTACATTTACAAACGGTGGGTAAAGCGATTAAAATTTTGGCGATATTTAACCTTAAGGCGAAAGAAACGGATGAAACACGGGGGACGACGCCCCAGGCGTGACAGCAAGATTCCCAATGCAAAGTCAATAGATTTGAGGCCAAAAATCATTAATTTGAGAAAAACCATTGGTCATTGGGAGTCTGACAATATGGAAGGAATCAAAAAAGATAAGACAGCGGTATCGGTTACAGTTGAACGTTCATTAAGGCTAACCCACTTAACCAGAGTGGCTGCAAAGAAATCAGACAGCAAAACAAGAGCGGTAACCAGCAGGTTACAAAATTATCCGAAACAATTCAGGAAAACGCTTACCGTAGATAATGGCAGTGAAAACACTAATCATCCAACCATTAAAATCAACCTTAATATGAACGTTTACTTCTGTCACGCCTATCACTCATGGGAAAAAGGAACGGTCGAAAACACAATCGGAAGATTACGAAGATACTTGCCTAAAGGAAAAAGCCTTGATCGTCTTACCGACGAAAAGCTAAAAAGAATTGAGGACAATATGAACAATACTCCCCGTAAATGTTTAGGTTTCTTAACGCCGTACGAGAAACTAAATCAGGTTGTTAAAAAAAATCATGTATAATCAAAGAACTTTCACTCAGTGGTGCACTTCCACGTAGAATTCAGGACATAACACAGTATAGCAGAAATATATCCTATAGTCAAATTCAAGGGGATGAAGCCGGATCGGTATTATTTGTGTCTTATTGTCTTATACGTCTCGGTGATAAGAAAAGCGGAAAGCGAAGAGTCTTTTATGAATTCGGAAACATTCGTACAGTTAAGACACGATGAACGGGTCAACCAATAATAGATCAAGTCGAATATGATGACTGCCGGCAGGAAGAAAATAAAAACCAGGTTAATCCTCCTTTGATTCTTCGGGTTCATTGCCTTTTAAGTTTACCACAAGTCTACTGTCTCTTCCCTCGCCCACCGAATATGTGGTCAGATCCGGATAGTTTTCCGTGATATATTCATGGATAACCTTTCTTTCGTATGAAGAAAGATTACGGATGTATGAGGCCTCCTTGGTTTCCTGGGTTTTTTGCGCATACTGCATTGCAAGCCCTTCGAGACGTTCTTTTTGTTTCTCCCTATAATCGTTCACGTTGACCAGAATGCTTACCGGCTCGTTGAATTCTTTGTATAACACCACTTCCAGAATTTTTTGAAGCGCACGGATGGTTTCTCCGTGTCTTCCGATGACGGTCGGAGCTTCTTCCTCCGCCTTTATCATAACCTGATACACGCCTTCATCCTCATTTACCTCCACCTCAAACGTGCTAATCATTTTTTGAAGAAGCGCTTCTGTTTCCTTTTTGATTGTTTCCTGTTTTTCCATACAAATAATCGGAATTAATAATAATCAATCACCTGTTTATTTTTTTGCATTCATGTTCCTGTACTGCAATATGCTGAATACGGAAAAAATATTCCAGTACAAAGAAAGCCCTATAGGCAACGTGTACGAAAACCACCCGATCATCAGGGGAAAAATGAACTTCATCTGCGTATTCATTGCTTTCTGGAAATCTTCGCCGCTGCCTTTTTTTTCCTTATCGTCCTTTGTTGCCAATTCGGTTTGGGAATTTTTTTCCTCATTTTTCGGCTGTTGAG
>JBJKRW010000125.1:0-9522 GCA_046704445.1 Microgenomates group bacterium | reverse complement strand
TCCGATAAAAATATTTGTTATGCAGGAAAAAAAGAGAAATTCCACTCTGCTTCGTTACTCGGGGATACTTGTTTCGTCGGGAACTCTGGGAATTATGGGGCTCCATCTGATCAGGAAAATCTCGGAAAGAAGAAAAGTGGCGGAGTTACTTACGCATGCGGCAGTGCTTGCTCCAAGAGACTTTATGGATCATATCAACGAATCTGTTGCCGCATATGAAAAAGGTTCGATTGACGAACCGAAACGTTCGGATTATCCACACCTGGCCGGAGATTTGTATAGGGGGTATCAAACCGAATACGGCACCGATGTCCACGCTGCAACCCGCTTTTTCCATTTTCTTGATCTGTTGTACGCGTACTCTAATATAACGCGCCGCAGTCTTAATTCCCAACGAACTCATGCGGCTGATTTTCAATCGGGGAATATCCAGAGGCAGGTATTGTTCCTTACACATCATGCGATGTTTCCTGTGCTGCTCAAAGAGCAGTTCAATTCATTATACAGAGAAGAATTGAAAAGAAAGGGGTATAAAGTCAGGGTGATCGATAATGGAAACCCGCAAGACTGGGAAGACGTGTGGCAACTACTTCAGCATGAGTGGAATCGCTCACCGGATTTCAATATGTTCCGTTTTATGAGCAATGTTCGCACGCCGAGAAACGGACGAGATCTCGAAACCGCATCACTGGGTTCGCATTACCTTACGCTTAGAAAAAACGGTATATTTGCCGGATTTGCCAAATACTATTTATTGGAAGGGGACGTAAATAACAAAAATCTCAAACACTCCACATTCGGAGAACTTATGGAAAATCAAGTGAGAACGCATAAGGACAGTACGTGGTTTGTTCCCGTTCTTATGAACGGAAACGGCAATCAGGACTCGCTTATGGCTTTTCTTTTCGGGTTGGAAGACTTTGCGTTCAGTACGGGAGCAAGGGAAGTTATATTTTGTATTCAGCCGGAAATTAACGTACAAAAACCGGACGCGCACAATTTTCTTAAAAGCTTTATGGAAAAAGACAAATATGGATTGCCCAAACAACCTCTCTTTTCGATTATGCGGTATATGGGAGACGAAGTCATTACAAGAACAATATTTTCTAAATTTAAAATTAAGAAAGAGTCGACAGATACGGAATTTGTTAGAGCTCCAGCGGTATTGGTACGAATTAAACAGCCAAATCCTTCTATGTCCATAGTCCCGCGGCTGCTTTAACCGTATAATTTAGACTTATAGTATGATATAATACGCAAATGAGAAATGTTGAGGCTCTTAGATCGAACTATCCATATGGCGCCAATGTATTTACTGTTTTTAACAAACAACTGTTAGATTATGATATTGCCGCAATGAACCTTCATAATTTTGTTTCAGAAGAAGATGAAATGAAAACAGCAATGTGTTCGATGAGAATGTTCGAAACAGCCCTTGGATATTTGGGAAACGAATTTCCCAGTCAACAGGTGAAAGACGCGGCAAATGCCACATTTACGGTTTTAGCTTCAAATGCGGTTCACCCTGTTACGACAGATGATTTAGCGACGGCTATAGGTATGTTAACAGGCAATAAAACATTGGCAGATACGGCTAAACTGCGTCCGAATATTCCGTTTTTTATAAAACTCATGGCGGAAAAGGACCCTAAACCTAGACAATTTACTCCGAACGAATCATCAAGAGTGAAATATGATATGGGATTATTTTGTATTGTCCCTCACTCATGGTTGGAAACAGTATCATCAAATTCCGTACATGCATTAGCAATAGTTGCGGGCCTAACCTCTTCTATTACAGATTTTGTGACCGGTATGGACGAGGTATATCCTTACACGATAAATGAAAGAGTGATGGGATTGTTTCTGGAAGTTTATAGGGAAGCATTACGGATAAATCCAAAATTAAAAACTGAAGACTATATTCAGGACTTAATTAAACAATATCCAAACGGATTAATTAACGAAAGGCCGGATATTTTTTATCGAATTCCTCAGTTAGTTATTCCCCCACATCCTCCTCATGTGTACGGAGCGGATAATCCAATAAGTTATCCTCAATAAAAAAGATTTATACTTCTGTATTCGGCTGCGCGATGGACGAGACTTGAACTCGCAACCTTCGCCGTGACAGGGCGACGCTCTAACCAATTGAGCTACCACCGCAACAGAGTAGAACCATACAATCTTCTTTTTATACTATAATGATACCAGATTGATAGATATTTTCAATCTATGGCTGACAGAGACGAAGAGAAATTCAGTAATAAATCGGTGGTAAAGCTGCTCCGGCAAATTGCCGCCGCCTATATTTTATTACACGAAAATAAATTTAAGGTTATTGCATACCAGAAAGCGGCGGATACCATTGATAACCTTAGTAGAGAAATCAAAGACGTTTGGCAGGAAGGGTCTCTTGCGCATGTACCGGGTATAGGCCCATCCATCTATCAACATCTGGATGAGTATTTTAAAACAGGAATATCTTCGCATTTTGAACAAATCCTTCACAAGATTCCCGCTTCAGTATTCAATTTAATGGAAATTCCCGGCATAGGGGTAAAAACCGCTGCACGCCTTGTTCATGAACTTAAACTGCCGAATTCCCGTACGATTGAAGCGCTTAAGAACGCCGCACGAAAACATAAAATAGAAGTTCTTGAAGGATTCGGAAAACGGTCCCAGGAAGAAATTCTTGAGGCCATTACGCGAACACAGAATTCTACGTTTAAGACCGGCCGCATGGTTCTACCTTATGCGTTTGAACAGGCGGAAGAAATCAAAGCATATATGAAATCCCTGACAGCCGTCGAACGTATTGATGCTCTCGGATCGTTGAGACGAATGGTTTCGACGGTTGGAGATATAGATCTTGCCGTGCAGATTGACGATACAGTCGGTTCGGAGGAAAGCAGGAAAATTATAGAACATTTTGTCTTGTATCCCAATTCGGTAAAAACCGATAACGCGGGAGATAAAAAAGCATCGATAATAGTCAGACCCGATGTCCGTGTTGATCTGCGGGTACAAGACAAGAAAAGCTACGGTTCAATGCTTCAGTATTTTACGGGAAATAAGACTCATAATATAAAACTGAGAGAATATGCGCTGAAAAAAGGGTTTTCTCTTTCCGAATACGGACTCAAAAATATACAAAACGATAAAAATACTTCATTTTCGTCGGAACAGAAACTATATGAATTTTTAGGTTTGCAATATATTCCCCCTGAATTACGTCAGGGAACCGATGAAATCGATAAAGCTCAGCATGGAAAACTTCCGAAGCTTGTTGAAGAAAATGACATTAAAGGCGACATGCATCTACATTCTTCCTTTCAGCTTTTTCCTTCCCACGATCTCGGAACCAGTACTTTTGAACAGTTTATAGACACGGCAAAAACAATGAACTACGAATATTTGGGTTTTACCGAGCATAATCCCAAGGCATCTTTGCCCGACGGCAGGATACTGAAAATACTGAATGACAAGAAATCATTGACAGAAAAGATTAGCCGAAAGACCGGATTTCATATATTTAACGGTCTTGAAGTGGATGTGCAACCGGACGGGAAACTGGCATTGCCCGATCAAGCGATTAAATCGTTGGACTATATCGTCGCAGGCATTCATAGTTCTTTTCGCATGGACAAGGAATCCATGACGCGTCGCGTGCTGCGTGCGTTGACATATCCGAAGGTAAAAATTCTCGCTCACCCCACAGGGAGAATGATCAATAAAAGAGAAGGGTTTGAATTGGACTGGGATAAGATATTTCAGTCTTGCGGGGAAAGGAGTATTGCTATTGAGGTTAATGCCTGGCCCGAAAGGCTTGATTTACCGGATATGTTAATCAGACGCGCAATCGAACACAAGGTCTCTCTGGTTATTAACACGGATTCACATAATATTGAGCAGATGACCAATATGAAGTACGGAGTGGCAACTGCGCGAAGGGGTTACGCAACAAAACTTGATATTTTGAATAGTTATTTATATAAGGAGTTTAAAGAATGGATAGATGCGTAATTGTTATATTCTTGACGGAAATGGTATAATCAAATAATTACAATTTTTTATTTAATTCCATGCTTAGTTTGCCAATAATCATAGTCGGAGCAATTGTTGTTTTGGGAATATATGTGATAGCGAGCTATAACGGATTGGTAGTATTAAAAACACGGATACAGGAAGCACTTTCGGGCATTGATGTTCAATTAAAACGAAGGGCCGATCTTATTCCGAATCTGGTCGAAACGGTAAAAGGATACGCAAAACACGAAAAAACCGTTTTTACCGAGGTGACGAAGGCTCGTTCCGCGCTGATGAGCGCGGGGTCGTTAAAGGAAAAAGCAGACGCGAATAATATGTTAAGCGGCGCATTAAAGTCTCTTTTTGCGGTAGCGGAAGCATATCCTCAGCTTCAGGCGAGTCAGAATTTTAAGGATTTGCAACAGCAGCTATCCGATACGGAAGATAAAGTGGCGTATTCCAGGCAGTTTTATAACAGCAACGTTCTTGATTTTAACGCCAAAATCCAGATGTTTCCCACGAATATCATGGCAAATATGTTCGGTTTTAAGGTATTCGAATTTTTTCAGGCAAGCGAAGAAGAGAAAAAAAAGATTGATGTGAAGTTCTGATATTCCGAACAGAAACGGTTTAATTAACCTGCTTCATCAATGTTGTTAATTTGGGAATTATTTTATTGAGTATGACCGTATATTCTCAAATTTCAGGCAATAAACTGAAGACCTATGCGATTATGGGTCTTTTTATTGTAATTTTTTCCGGCTTTTTTTATATTGTCGGCAATTATTTCGGTTCTCCGGTTCCTTATTTTTTTCTTGGATTCTGTATCGCTTTTTTGTCCTCGTTCGGAAGCTATTTTTATTCCGACAAGGTGGTACTTATGACTACAAGGGCCCGACCTGCCGATAAAAAAAACTATTTTGATTTCTATACCGTAGCGGAAAATCTTTCCATGGCAGACGGGTTGCCCATGCCGAAGCTTTACGTGATCGACGACCCCGCTCCGAATGCTTTTGCAACCGGAAGGGATCCCAAGCATGCGGTAATCTGCGCGACCACCGGGTTGCTTGAATTAATGGACAGGACGGAGCTTGAGGGTGTAGTCGCCCACGAAATGTCCCATGTAAAGAATTATGACATACTGGTATCGTCCGTTGTCGCGGTTCTTGTTGGCACCATTGCGCTCATTGCAGACTGGATTATGAGAAGTTTCTGGTGGGGTGGCTTTTCGGGGAGGGATGACGAAGAAAACAAAAGCCCACTTTTTTTTATTCTGTTTATTCTCGTACTCATCATTACGCCAATTGTCTCAACTCTTATTCAGCTTGCGGTGTCGAGGAAGCGTGAGTTTCTTGCCGATGCCAGCGGCGCGCTCCTAACCCGGTATCCCGAGGGATTGGCAAGGGCTTTGGAAAAGATAAAAGGAGACACTCACCATATGGCTTCCGCCACTTCTTCGACCGCACATTTGTTTATCGCAAATCCCTTCAAAAAAAGAAAATCCGGAAATTGGTTTGTAAACCTTTTCAGCACGCATCCTCCTATTGATGAACGGATAAAGATTCTTAGAAACATGTAATCTCATTCAAAGCTTCATTGTTCGGTATAATAGATACGTTTACCTGTTTAAAGGTACAATTAATTATTGATTTATGTGCGGAATTGCGGGAGTATACGGATTCAGGCGCGACAATCTCATAGACCGTTTTTCAAAAGAACTTTTCCATAGAGGGCCTGATGGGGAGGGGAGATATGTTGACGATAATGTATCTCTTTTAAACAGAAGGCTCGCCATTATTGACATCAAGGGCGGAAATCAGCCGATATACAACGAAAATAAATCGGTTATCGTGACCTATAACGGTGAAATTTATAACTACCTTGAGCTTCGCGAAAAATTGATTATGAAAGGACACTGTTTTCGCACGAACTCGGATACTGAAGTTATCGTTCACGGATATGAGGAATGGGGAGACTCCTGTTTTGACCGGTTTAACGGAATGTTCGGTATCGCTTTATACGACAAAAAAGATAAAAGACTTGTTCTTGCTCGCGACCATTTCGGAATAAAGCCTCTATATTATGCCGTTATTTCAGATAAACCCGCGTCGCTAATTTTTTCTTCGGAAATTAAACCGATACTTTCTTCCGGTTTATTAAAAGTAAAACCAAACGAAAAAATCATATTCAGGTATTTGCGTGACCGGATTCATGATGATACCCCAGAAACTTTTTTTAGAGGAATTTTTCGGCTTTTGCCCGGAGAGTTAATGCTTGTCAGGCCTTCCGGAATAGAAAAAAAACAGTACAGTAATCTTGAAACGGAACTTATCTCGATGCAAACAAAAACATATGGCGATAAAGAAGCCTTTTCACTATTCCGTACACGGTTTGAACAGTCTGTCCGTCTTCGTCTGATTTCCGAGGTTCCTGTAGGAACCTGTTTATCCGGCGGGTTGGATTCATCATCCGTTGTCACAATGGTCAATCAGCTGCTTTCTTCGCACGTAAAGGAATCAAAGTCTCTGGGAAGCAGACAGAAAACCTTTTCCGCGGTTTTTCCGAAATCATCCAATGACGAAGAACTATAGATTGACGCGTTAGTAGGTCCACTGTCGAGGGTGAAGGATTTTAAAGTTAATCCTGATCCGGGAAATTTTTTTAATGATTTAAGCGACTTTATTCGCACCCAGGAAGAACCCACCATCAGTACGGGTCCTTATGCCCAGTATAAGGTGATGGAACTCGTGCACAAGCATGTTACCGTGGTATTGGACGGACAGGGATCCGACGAAATGCTGGCAGGGTATGATCCATATTATTTCGTATACTTCAGGCAATTAATCCGAGAAAGAAAATACCCCCTTCTTATAAAAGAATTGTTTTTTTCCAGGGATATTGCGGTAAAATACCTGAAACAAAAATTGTTGACCGCCTTGGGAATTCAAAAGAAGACAAATGCCAACGATCTTCTCAACAAAGAATTCCTCGAAAAATACAAATCAGAGCGTTTTACGGTTATATCCGACAATCTTAAAAAAAGATTTGTCCGGGATATCTTCAGTGCAAGTCTCCAATCTCTGTTGAGATACGAGGATAAAAACGCCATGAGATTCTCCGTGGAGGGACGCGTGCCTTTTCTCGATTTTAACCTTCTCAGATTCATATTTTCGCTGGATGATTCGTTAATAATAAGGAACGGATGGAACAAATATATTTTACGGCAATCTATGAAGCCTTTGCTTCCTTCAATAATTACCGGCAGGAGAAATAAAATCGGTTTTACTACGCCTGAATATGAATGGTTTATGCGCATGAAAAACAGAATCTATTCGGTGTTTTCATCGGAATCATTCGGACGCAGACCCTATGCTGATCAGAATGCCGTTTTGAACGCATTCAGACTTTTTATCGAAGGAAAGATTAACGATACAATGATTTTTTGGCGTTTTTTAAATCTCGAGCTTTGGTTCCGCGAATTCATCGATCCACCAAAAAAGGACAGACCTAATAAGGACAGACCTATTTTTGGGGCGCCAAATCAAGGAAAAAACATTGTAATGTATGCGGATAACAAAAAATACTTGAGAATTCCTGTTATGAGCCCGTTATTTGCAAAAGGTGATGATTTTTCCCAAAAAATTGCGACTATTATATCGGACTCGTTGAACAAATTGTCCAGACATCCGAAATTCCGCGGTATTGTCGGCAAACCTTTTTTTGTGGTGGTTTCGGAGAAAATCGTTGCTATTTCACAGGGGCGTTCGTATTTTCTCTGGGAAATAAAACCTTCGATGCCGGCTAAATTTCTTTCGAAGTATGTCACGCGGACGCCGTACGGAATAGGGCTCGGCAGTCCGTGGACCATGCAGCTTGCGATCAACGAAGTTGGTTTACCTCGTATTTTGCTTGCAACCGCAATATCGCTGATAGCGAAAATATTCGGAAAAAAGGGTTTGTTCTATATTGTTGCAGGTCCCGTAGTACGTTCTATTGACGGACCCACAGAGTATTCCCTGTATCCGTCAAACGTTTCCGCAAAACTCGGACCGAAAGACCCTGACTTGGCTGCGAAGAAAATATCGGATAGTGTCTGCAGGTCTATTAAGTCCGTGAAACTTAGCAAAAAGTTTCGGGGAGCCGCAATTATTGACGCTAATGATTTAGGTCAGGATATACTCGGTAATTCGACAGACTTACGGGATTCTCTCATACAAAAGATATTTAAGGATAATCCGATGGGTCAAGCGGCAGAACAGACGCCTATTACAATTGTATTCGAAGAAGACAATGACTTTTGAACCGAGACTGAGAGTAAGTCCGGACAGAGAAAAAGAAACCCTTCATGTAAGGGAGATTTCTTTTGAATCGAACGTGCTCAAGGGGCAGCATCCAAAACCTCGTTATCTTTTACAAGGAAAGCTTTTATTGCCTGAAGATCCTGCATTTTTTCAGGAAAGAAATTCTGTTGCTGTTTTGGCTCCCGCGTTATGGTGTACGATGGAACACAGATTTTCAAAAGACATTGCAGCATTTTTGTTGAGTAAGCAGATCGCGGTGTTTATGTACGACAATGCGGGATTGTCAGATCCGAGCCTGGGAGGGAAAAGCGAGGGAAAAATTGAAGCCTATTCGTTAAAGCAGATGGTTGAGGATCACAGGAACGCATTGAGGACCATACGGACAAAATTCAAAACCGTATACAGTATGGGTATCAGCATGGGCGGTCTCTCTGCTTATTACGCAAGAAATGAAGAAAATAAGGAAGAAAATCATCCGTCACGGGTAATTCTCATTTGTCCGACTGATGATATTAAAAGAACAAGAAACCATTTTCTGCCTAAGCTTCAAAAGGAAGAAGGCATATTGTTATATCCGAGTTCTGCGGGTACAAAAAAACGCGTGACTTTGGGGGTGTTTGACGATTCTCTTGCGGACGGTTATACAGGATATGATTTTACGGGACCCGGTGCCTTTGAGGTAATCTGCGCTGCCCAGGATGAACAAATTCCGACTATGAGAATTTTTGACAAAATATCTGCAACACAGATAGCGCATTTACTGCACAATGTACCGCACGTAACGGCTACATATCTCAGATCGTTGGTTGATACCAGTATTCCGAACGTCGTCGCTCTTCATCACGGATTGCAGAACGCATATGAGGTTTTGGGAGCAAATCATAATTTTGATAACAGTGTTGAAGCGCGGCAAAATTTTTTTTCGGTGTTGGGAACAGCACTGCATGCGCAATAATATAAGTATGAATCAGACAATACAGATATCTAACAAATCGGAAGAACACTTGAATGTGGTAGTGGAGGAAAAATCAGTGAGCAATACCAGTGTAATTTTAGTGCACGGATTTGGTACGGACCTTCATGAAACCGCAGGACTCTTTGACGATATTTCGTGTTCACTCGCAGAAATATCGAGGGTCGTGCGGTTCGATTTTTCGGGATTCGGAAACAGCAAGGGAAAACAGGAGCAATT
>JBJKRW010000124.1:0-7791 GCA_046704445.1 Microgenomates group bacterium | reverse complement strand
AAAGTGTTCAGGAAAGGTGGATGTTGTGACGGAGGTTAAGAAAATACGGGGAATACCTGCGAGCATTTGTTCGAATGATCGTTGAGAAAATATCCAGATGTGGTCGGGTGGCGTCAAAAATATGTATGAATCTTTTTGCGATGTATAGATGTGACTGTCGAGATTGGGCGTTTCTACGTAAAGGACTCCGCCCGGATTCAACAGCTCCAGAAGTTTTTGAATGGTATGGGCGGGATCAGGAAGATGTTCAATGACATGGATGAGAGAGATAAAGTCAAATTTCTTTTTTTGTCCGTCAAGATAAGTGGTGATATCGACGTTAGCCAGATGTACTCCGGGGATACGCGATGATGTATAATATAGGGCTTTAGACGGCTCTATACCATATATACGCATGCGGTATTTTTTTGCTTCGTCCAGGAAAAATCCGTGTCCGGTTCCTACATCAAGGATTGTTTTTCCGAAGGGATTCAGACTGTGTAGTTTCCGCAATATATTTTTCGCCCTGGTTCGTGTTCTTTGCTCGTCTGCTCTGCCGTTATGATACGTAAAGTCCGATTGATAATACTGTGTTAGTTTCTTTGCATCAGGAACGGGATAGAGAAAAAGCGTATTGCATGATTTGCATAGAAGGTACGTATATGTATTTTTGGTATGTGCCGGAACTACATGTGTGGAATGACATATGGGACACTGCTTCATAGAATCAGTATGAATTGCGTTTCTCTTGCTGAACATGGATTATATGCGACAAATCGTTCTTTTCTGGTTCATACGGAAACGAAATCCGAAAATTATACTACTCTTCATTACTCCTATCCACTCAGTTTCCTGAATTTCCCTGAACCTGTGTATTTAAAAAAAGGTAACACGGAGGGTTAAATCCGTATACATGTGCTTCAATTGAGACTTTGTCCTTTGAAGTAATTTTCTTTGGATCGGTAAGTGTACCGTTGCGATACACAAGCGGAATTTTATGAGGAAACTCGCGCGAAATGACCTTAATGCCTTTCAATGCCGTTGTGGCTGTTACCGGATTTATGGCAGTCAATGTATAGATATCGTCTAAGCCGTGTACAAGGTCGGATTGTTCAAAACCCATGGGATTATTGTAAAAAGAATAGGTTTGGTAAGGTTCTGATCCGTCATACGTTAGATGTGCTCCGGACACGATAATGTCTTTTTGTGAATACTGGCAGGCGTCATTGACGACCGACGTGACAGGAATAAAAATATTTCGGTCTTTTGAAACGCAGGATGATGCGAAAAAGAGCATGCTGAGCGATAACAGAATGAGTAATGACTTTCGTGCCAGACGGGATTTTACTTCATGTCTTGAATGGAACGAAGGATATTCGGCATACATAGATCTATATCGATTTTAATATCTTTCGCGCCTGTTTTCAAATCCATAAAAAGTCACTATAATGATGGCAATGAACCGCAGATTAATTCGAATGATTCCAAACCTGCTGTTGCTGGTATTTCTTATCATCGCGATCTGGGTTCGCGTAGTACATTTGAACGCCGACCCTCTTCCTATTCCTTTTCTGGATACGAGGGATGAAGGACTGCATTCATACGCAGCAAGAAGTTTTTATCTCTGGCATTCGTGGAATACCGATAATTTTTATTACGCCCTGATTATGCCGGTATTTCCGTTACTCCAATTGGTCGGAGTTTTGATATTCGGCATCCATGCCTACGCGTTTCGCTTGGTCAGTGTGGTGTTTTCGGTTTTATCTATATGTGCGGTATACATTTTTATCCGCCGGTTAGCTGGAGCCGTGTCTGCAATTATTGCTGCGTTGCTTTTATCCGTTAATTTTTATTTCGTAGTATTCGGAAGAGCCGGGCTTCCCGAAGCAACAATGATGTTTTTTTCACTTATGACCTTTATTGTATGGTTTGCAGGATTGCGTGCTACTCGTCATTCTTTTGCGTACGGTTTTGCGGCAGGATTATTTTTCATGTTTTCTTTTTTTACTAAAGAATCATCAGTTAGCATGGCGCTGTTTGCAGTAATAAGCCTCACGTTGTTTTTTTATTTGGAAAGGAAAAACCCGATCAGAAAAAAACATTACATTACGCTTTTAACCGGTTTCTTCAGTTCGGGATTGTTTATGCTGATTGGGTACGTTTTATTTATTGCGGCGCCTAATTATCACCTTTGGCTTTTAAACAGCGCCGCTACGCTTTCAGTAAACAGGCCCTCAAGAATTTTTCTGCAGCCAAGTTACTTGTTTAATGATTTAAGAAATATTGTGTTAAACGACCAGTGGAAATATCTTGCGTTTCCAACATTCGGAAGCATTCTGGTTTTTATATCGTATGTCCGTGAGATCGTAAGGCGCAATATCCGCGATTCTCTTTGGCAGCTCAGAACATTGCTTTTTTGTTGGTTGGGAGTATTTCTGCTGCATGAAGTGTTTATGCCGGCAAAATTCGGAAGGTATCTCGTTATGATAATTCTTCCCTTAATACTTCTTTCCTCGTTGCTTTTTTCGGAACGGAACAATTCAGCAATCGGTTCCCGTTTTGCATGGTGTATTGTTTTAATTGCACTGTTCGCCGACATGATATTCAACGTTTCGGAAATATACGTGTTCATTTTCCGTAATCCGCAATACGCATATATCCGTGCGGTGCAACAGCTGAAAGCGTTTATCCGTCCCGGTGATTTGACAAATTTGCCTCCGCATTGGATTATGAATGCCTCTTTTAAAACCTTGAATAGTTTTCTCATTCCTCATACTGATACGGCATATATTAATTTTTATAGGACATACGGTTGGCCGAAATATATGGCAATCCGCAACGATCAGATCGCGGATTTTCGGGCACATGCTCCCCGTTTATTCTCCGGACTTACCTTTCTGAAAGCTTTGGGCGACTACTCAATCTATCGTGTTTCGGAATAGATATCCGCGGTTCGGAATATTGGGTATAGGAACAAAACTAAGGTATAATTGAGAGGAAATGATAAAGGAATCGGATATCTCACTCGCAGTTATTACAAGAAACGCGGCAAAAGAGCTTCCTGCAATGCTTGATTCAGTGAACGGTTTGTGTCGTGAGATTATCGTGGTAGACGATTGCTCGACGGATTCTACGGCAGAAACTGCAAGAAAATACGGTGCCAAAATATATGTCCGTCATGATCGTGACCTGGGCAGGCAGAGATTTTTTAGCCTGGAAAGGGCAAAAGGGCCGTGGATTCTTATACTGGACTCTGACGAACAATTGAGCAAAAAGTTGAGAAACGAAATAATTCAATTAGTCCGGTCAAAAAAAATTGATCAGTATGACGGTTATTTTATCCGGTTTCAAACACATTTGTTTGGAAAACCTCTGCGCTATGGCGGAGAAGCATATAAAAAACTCATTTTATTCAAAAAATCAAAGGCAACCATAGAACCAGCTTTTGTACACGAAAAGTTTCTCGTACGCGGGAAAATTTCCGCGCTAAAAAATACCGCACTTCACTATTCGTATACGTCCCTCGGCCAAATATATGCAAAATTTACCGATTACGCTCTCAGAGAGGCGGAACAAAAATATAAACGCCATGAAAATAGTTCTATGAAAAAAATCTTCTTATACCCTCCGCATTTGTTTTGGGCAAGATACATTAACGTTAAGGGATATAAAGACGGACTGCCCAGGATTTTGCTTGATCTTGGTTTTGCGTATATGGAAGCGCTTACCTATATCCTGTTGTTTCAAAAAAATATTCGTCATGAAAAGTAAAAATAAAACCAGTAAAGTTGCATGGATCGTGGTGCTTTTTCATACGCCGAAAAATGAAATATCGCGTCTTAAGCGCGAAATAAACGCATTACAGAAAAATATTCATGTGTACTGCGTGGACAATTCGGAAAAGGGGAAAGGATATGCGGCGGGGGTAAACGAAGGCATACGCCGGGCGACAAAGGATTCGTGCGATTATTTTATCGTTTCGAACCCCGATATTTCCGTTTCGGGTCTGCAGGGACACGATTGGCTCGAAGGACTCGAATATTACGATATTCTGGGCTTTCCGTTTTATCAGAACAACCGTATCTATTTTGGAGGCAGGATTGACAAAAACAGGTTGAGTGGTGGTTTGGAATTGAAAAGGCCACTGCGACGTTTTGTACCTTCGGATTTCGTTTCCGGATCCCTTATGGGCATCTCAAAAAAAACAGTCGAAACTATCGGACTGTTTGATGAAACATACTTCATGTATTACGAAGACGTGGAGTTTTGTAAACGTGCCATAAATTCCGGACTGAAGGTCGGAATCGACACAAAATACGCATATTTCCATGCTGAATCTTCAAACGGTTCAAAACAGAAAGCGCAATGGTTATTTATAAACCGGTGGAAGTTCTTCTGGAAATATTCCGGATACAGGCAAAAAATAAGGGAAATAGTACGATTGCCTCTTACGTTATATGACAACCGAAACGTAGTGTTTTCTATCGCATTTTCCCATACGTTTTTGTTTAATTTTTTTACTTTAAACATCTCGTCATTTCTTACCAAGCTGCTTAATTTCCTGCTTTTTTTGTTCATGATCAGATATTTTAATCCCGAAGAATACGGTATTTATACGTTAGTATGGGCTCAGGTAACACTCCTTTCTCCATTGGTAGATTTCGGGACAACGTCCTACGGGGTTATTCATCTCCCGAACGAAAAAAAGGGATTTTTTCATTCGGTGTTCCATTTGCGGATTTTTTTGTCGGTGATCGTATTTTTGTTAACCAGTCTTTTGTCGGTTCTGTTGTTTGGAACGAACCTGAAAGTGCTTCTGTACATTTTATTTACCTCTACGGTCATTTTTACCAATATGTTTTCGGGCAGTTACTTTATCTGGTCCGCATATCGGGAAAAAGCGTATATTGCGTCGAGAAACAGCATTATATTCAACACCGTCCTGATTGCGGCGGAGATCATCGGAATTATTGTATCCAGACGGTTGCTAATCGTTTTCATACTTATTTTCGGGTTTTATAACCTTTATTCGGTTTTGAACCTTGTTTTTCTTCTAAAAGAATCAAAGCCGGTAAAATTTGTTTTTGATTTTAAAAACTGGATCAAAATACTCAAAAAATCCTATATTTTCGTACTTATAACATTTTTTGCGGGACTTTATTTCAAGCTTGACGTTTTTCTTTTGACCAAGCTGAAAGGGGAAGGAAGCGTAGGTATATATTCGGCAGGATACAAGTTTCTTGATGCGTTGATATTCATTGCCGCAAGCTATAATGTCAGCGTTGCTCCGATATTTGCCAGAATCAATAAAAAAAGAGGGATTTTCCTCGCAAAGATAAAAAAAGATTTTGTTTTTCTTTCTTTCATAGGTTTTTTTATCGCAATAGTTTCCTATCTGTGTGCGCCGGTTGTTCTTCCCGTGCTGTTACAGCCGCATTACGAACAGGCAGTTGAAGTAACCCGGATAGTGATGTTTGCATTGCCTTTTATCCTGGTAAGTTCGATTTGGATGAATGTAATTTATGTTCTGAACAAAGCGTATCTGGTGGTTTTTGTATTTCTTCTTCAAATAGTAATAAATTTCGGACTTAATTTCCTTTTAATACCAAAATTTTCTTTTATTGCTTCTTCATATATCACGGTCGCATCCGAAATAATAAATTTTGTTATATTATTAGGGATTACAAGGATTTTGCTATCAAGACATGTATATAACAGTTGACGGTGGTGGATTTTGCGCTCCCGCCGATCAGCGCTTCGGCAACTTTATTGTCACGGAAAACCTCATCCGGTCCCTGATGCGCAATGACACCGGAAATTCATATACCGTTTATTCGTTTTGCCGCTATAAACCCTACGACTTTGATAAAAAATGGAACTATAACGTATTCGGGCCCTTAACGCTTTGGATGAAAGTAAGGGTGAGTATTGAAGAAATAATGAAACCCGGACAGATTTTCCTTGCATTAAATCAGGCAATTCCGTTATGGACAAAAGCCGACATCATAAGTTTTTCTCACGGGCTTTCGTTCTACCACTTTCCTCATCTGTACCGTGAAGGATACATTCGTTTTATTCAGCAGTTCAATGCGACCGTTCGAAGATCCAGGTATATTATCGTATCTTCAAAAAGAGTGTTGAAAGAGTTCAGGCAGGTGTATCCTTCGTTTCATAATATTCATGTGCTGCCTTTTGGTATTCCTGAAGATATGCTGGCTTTTAATACACAATATATCCGTAAACCTAAAAAGTATTTTTTGTATGTAGGTATGGACCATCCGATAAAAAATATCAGGAACCTGATCAGGATATTCGACCGCTTCAGGAAACAGACAGGATGCGCTTCCTATAAACTTTTTTTGGTCGGTATATACCACACAAGAAAGTACCGGCACCAGAATGTAGTTACGCTTCCCCATACCACAAACAGAAGCCAACTTGCAAAGCTGTATTCTGAAGCAACTGCCTATGTAAGCGCATCGCTGTATGAAAGCGGAAATATTCCGGTTTTGGAAGCATTGTCTTTTAAATGTCCGGTTATCGGTATGCGGTCAGCCATTATTCCGGAAATGGACGAATTCGTCTCTACCGCGGAAAACTCGGAGGAATTCCTGGATATGATGAGGCAAGCTGCGGCAGGGAATTCAACCGAAATAGACAGAGCAAAGCTGACAAAAAAATTTTCTTGGAACGGGTACGCAAAAAAGCTTATGAAGATCTATTCGCTGCGGTCATGAGAAACGGATTATTTTTCGATACAATATATCTATGAAGAAAAACAAGATAAGCGGGATTATACTTACCAAAAATGAAGGCTCACAGATTGAGCGCTGCGTAAAGAGTATGCTTTTTTGCGACGAAATAATTTTCTTGGACGACTGTTCGGACAATGATACAGAATCACTATTGAAAAAACTTGTAGGTAAGTACAGAAAATGCAGAATAGTCGAAAGAAAGCTTGAAGGGGATTTCGCGGCCCAGAGAAATTACGGTATGTCGCAGGCGGACGGCGATTGGGTTTTGTACATTGATGCGGACGAGGAGGTTGCTCCGGAATTAGAAAAAGAGATCCGTGATGTGTTAGAAAACCCATCATATTCCGCATTTTATATTAAACGACGTGATATATGGTGGGGGAAAGAGCTGAAACACGGAGAAGTCGCGCGTGCGAGGAATTACGGAATAGTCAGGTTAATCCGGAAAAATTCGGGAAAATGGTTGGGAAACGTGCACGAAGTATTTTATACCGCCCAGGTTCAGGGGAGACTTCGCAGTTATCTGAATCATTTTCCTCATCCGGCCTTAAAAGAATTTATTCAGGATATCAATGTATACAGTGACATGAGAGCTAAGGAACTGTATACGCGGGGGAAGAAATTCCGGCTGGGCGAACTTGTTTTTTTTCCTGTTTTCAAGTTCCTTTTGACCTACCTGCTGTATCTCGGATTTTTGGACGGGCCCCAGGGATTTGTATACGCATTTCTTATGTCTTTTCACTCTTTTCTTGTGAGGGCAAAGCTGTGTCAATATGAATTTAAAGGGCGTAACCCGTAACCTATGCTGGTGAGTTTTTTGACAGGATTGACTCTTGCGTCATTTGTTTTTGGTCAACTGGGAAGATTGTCTTTTTTGGGTCAGGAAATCAATATCTATTTCTATGAAATTATTGCCGCGGCGGTTTTTGCATTGCTTTTTTTCCGCTAAGGTTTGAAGCCGTTGCGGTTGGCCTGGAAGGATGGGCGTTTTTTCTATAATTTCTTTCTGTATCACTTTCTCTCTTGGCTTATCGGGTTTTCGGCTTTTTCTCTCTTA
>JBJKRW010000123.1:0-3312 GCA_046704445.1 Microgenomates group bacterium | reverse complement strand
GGCCTATTCCGAACGTATAGGCGTCGCTTCCAACAATGTTGCCGAATACTCTGCCGTCATCCGCTGTTTTGAAAAAATAAAAGCTCTGCTTAAGGAAGAAAAGCTTAAAAACATTGAAAAAATCAGCGTATTTACGGATTCCAGTCTTATGGCCAACCAGCTGAACGGCCTTTTCAAGGTTAAGAACGCCACTATAAAAGAGCTTGTTCTCAAGGTGCGTATTCTGGAAAACGAGATTAACGTTCCCATATCTTATACCCATATCTATCGAGAAAAAAATCAACTCGCTGACAGTTTGGTAAAAAAAGCCCTATCTGGTTAGTTTACAGCCTGTTTTTTGTACCTCCTGTTTTCTTCTAAATAAATTGGCCTTGCATTTTCCTGTGTAAATGTTTATTATTTGTGGATAAGTTATCCACATTATTAATTTATGTCTTTGCTGTCTTCTTTCTGGAACGGTTTTTTAGAGTCCTTTTCGAAAAACAAAAAAAGGGCACCTATTCTCTTTTCTGTGCTCCGGCAGGCAAAACCCTTGGAAATCACCGAAGACAAGATTGTTTTGGGTTGTGACAGCCAGGGCGTCCGCATTTTCCTGGAAAAGCGCGTTCAGGAAATCGAATCTGAGCTTAAGTCCTATGCAAAAAAAAGAGTTCTTGTTGAGTTTGCCCAGATAGAGAAAAAAAAGAAACAGGACCAACCCCTTCTCTCATTCAAACCAAGCCTGGATGATGTATTTGCCAAAAGCGGCTTACATGCAAAGTATAATTTTGATAACTTCGCCGTTTCCTCTACTAATCAGGTTGCGTATGCCGCAGCACAGGCTGTCTCGGACAATCTGGGGTCGGCATACAACCCCCTCTTTCTTTATGGGGGCGTTGGGGTGGGAAAAACCCATCTTGCACAATCTATTGCAAGAAAAATTCTTGAAGCCGATAGTTCAAAAAAAGTGTATTTCTGTCCGGGGGAGCACTTTACCAACGAGGTTATTGAGTCAATAAGGGAAAATACAACCCCCCGGCTCCGTAGAAAATATCGCTATCTTAACCTCCTGATTTTGGATGATGTTCAGTTTATTGCGGGAAAAAATCACATTCAGGAGGAATTTTTTCACACATTTAATTCCATTGTTTCTGTGGGCGGGCAGATTATATTAACATCGGATAGGCCTCCCGCAGAGATTAAAAACCTGGAAGACAGGATGAGATCGCGTATTTCCGGAGGCCTTATCGTTGATTTCCAGCCGCCTGACTTTGAGCTACGAACCGCAATCCTGCTTATTAAGGCCAAGGAAAAAAACATTGAGATAGATATCGAGGCTGCAAAAATCATTGCGGAGCAGGTCGGTGATTCCCGCGCGCTCGAGGGAAGCCTGTTGTCCGTCTACGCAAAAATACTCGGAATCAAGGAGTGGATCGATCTTGATGTTGTGGAGTTGTTTTTTGCTGAAAAGGAAACAGGCCAGGTTAAAAAAATAACGCCATCGGACGTAATTAAAACGGTTTGCTCTTATTATAATATCAAACAGTCTCAAATTAAAGATTCCATACGGACAGATGCCGTTGCACTCCCCAGACAAATAGCCATGTTTATCTTGCGCACAAAGCTCAATCTTAAACAGGACGAAATCGCTTTTCTCCTTAAAAGAAAAGATCACACAACGGTAATCCACGGCGTTGAAAAAATCAGCAGGTTGATCATGAAAGACCCTAATTTCAAGCAGGACATTGACAAAATCATCCAAACTCTTTCTCTATCAACATAATATCCACAGACAATAAACATGGATAAAATAAGAGATTGGTTTGTATTGAAAATCCAGAATCTTTTTTATACACTTATACACACCATCTATTACTACTAATATATGAAACTATCTATTCAAAGAGAAAATCTTTTAGAAAAACTTGGCTGCGCTTCGAGATTTACTTCTTCAAAACTTTCTTCCGTTTCAGCATTGCAAGGAGTATATCTAAAAAAAACTGACAAAAACATTCACGTATACTCCACAAACCTGAATTATTATTATCACACAACGATCAAAACAAACGAACCCGGCTCTTTTGAATTTGTTATTGAACCCAAAAAATTTATGGAGTTTGTTTCTCTTCTAAGACCGGGGAATATAGACCTTGAAATAAAAGATAAGACCATATTGGTGACCCAAGGCAAGACGCGAGGTGAATTTCCCCTTATAACGACCAAAGACTTCCCGTTTCCACCGGAAATTAAGGAAAAAGAACAGAAAATAAAGACAGAACTTTTCATAAAAAGCCTTCCTTTGGTTTTGTTTTCCGCCTCTTCCGACGAAACCAGGCCGGTTCTGACAGGGGTAAATATTTCTGCAAGCGATAAAGATTTTCTTATGGTGACAACTGACGGATTCAGACTTTCTCTACTTAAACTAAAGAAAGATATAAATCTTCCCTCTGTAATAATCCCGTCCGGTTTTCTTGCGGAACTCTTACAGTTTTTGAAAGGAAAAGAGGAAATAATTATGAAATATTCCTCTCAAGAAAAGCTTTTTTATTTTTCTGTTGATGATAATGATTTGTATACAAGACTTATAGAGGGAGACTACCCCCCGTTTGAAAAAGTCATTCCCGCGGAGAAGAAAACAACAGTGGAACTGGATAAAGAAGAATTCCTAAAAAATATTAAACTCATCTCCATTTTTGCACGGGATATATCCAATATTATTATACTTCAGGTAACCAAGGAAGGGGTTCGGCTGCAGCCAAAAACCGAGGTAGGAGCGCAGGATACAACTTTTCAGGAGGCAAAAGTTGAGGGTGAGGAGATCCGCATCGCGTTTAATTATAAGTTTCTCATAGAATTTTTAAACCATCTCGAAAGCAAAAATATTATTATGGAGTTATTGAGATCAGATGCGCCCGCAGTATTTAAGATTAATAGAAACACAGACTTTCTTCATATAATTATGCCTGTTCGTATACAAGAGTAACTGCTGTGATAAAATAGAAGCATGGAAAAATATGTTCTGGACACAAATATTTTTTTTAATATGGAAGCGGATCTTGCCATGGGGACGACGACGGAAGAGGTCATAAAAAGTCTTACGGATATAATAAAACAGCTTAGGAACAAAAAGAGAGCGGAATTTTATATGCCCCCCCTGAATGTGAAAGAAGTCAAAAGTTTTTTTGAGGATCCAAACCAGACTTTTTTGCAAGATTTTCTGTCGGTAATAATTATAAAGTCTCCGGATAAAGGAAAAGTGCAGCTTTCGGTAAACCTGTTTTACGAGCTTATTGACGAAATAAGAAAAAGAAGTTATCGTGGATTAACCATAGG
>JBJKRW010000122.1:0-10855 GCA_046704445.1 Microgenomates group bacterium | reverse complement strand
GTTAATATCTGCTATAATTTTGGTATGAAAGTAATTTTTGTTGCTCCGAAAACTAATCTTCCTGCTGAACTTATAAAAAAACTTAAAGAATATACTGAAGTTTACTTTTTTGAAGATAACCCTATCGATGTGAGAAACATTAAACTTCTCAAAGAAAAAGGTGATAAAATCCTTTGCCCCTTTCCAGAACCGATGGCTTGGAAATTTCCTAATGAATTTATTAAAGATATTCCTGATCTAAAAGCGATCTGTCTTTCAACGACAGCTTTTCATTGGATAGACGGAAAGCTTGCAAGGAGTCTTGGTATTCATTTGACTCATGTACCTAATCCTCCAAATGGTGTTGCAGAAGCAGCTATTTTTGCAATGTTTGCAGTTGCGAGAAGATACGCCATTACTTTAAAAGATAAGAAATTCGAGTATAAACCTAGTAATTTTTTACAAGAAGTAACTAATAAAACGATGGGGATTGTCGGATTGGGAAGAATTGGTTCGAGAATAGCAGAATTGGGGAAAAGATTAGGAATGAATGTTGTCTATTGGTCAAGAACCAAAAAAAGATCAGATTATCAATATATAGATTTGGAACAACTATTTAAAGCTGCTGATTTCATTTTCCCCGCATTAGTTTTAAATGACGAAACTAATAAGTTTATTTCTGAAAAACTCATTGATTTAATGAAATCTTCGTCGTCGATTATTGCTACCTTAAACAGTGAAGTTATTGATATGGATTACCTCTTAAATAAAGTTCAAAACAAAGAATTATATGGTTGTGCTTTAGAAGATGACAAAAAGACGATCACCGATTATGAAGGTAACGTCTTTGTAATGCCGCATAATAACTGGTATACAAAGGAAACCCTGGATAAGAAAATGAAAATATGGATCGATTCTATTATTTCTGTTATTAAAGGTAAACCAGAAAATCTTGTTAATTAAAAATAAACGATGATAAAACCACATAATAAAGTCGTTCTAATAACCGGTGCTTCAAGTGGAATTGGAAAGGAAATTGCCAAATTATTCTTTAAGAAAAATTATTCTCTTATACTTTCCGGCAGAAATGAAAAGGGATTTGAGGAGTTTAAAAATAATCCAAATGTGGATATTGTTTTGGGTGATATTAATGAAAAAGAAACGAGAAATAAACTGATTAATATTATTAAAAATAAACATAAAAGATTAAATGTGCTTGTCAATAACGCGGGAATTACTTTTATTCAGCCTTTTGAGCAAAATACCGAAGATCAATTAAATAAAATAATTGAAACAAATCTCAAAGTGCCGATGCTTTTGACTCATGATTTGTATGATGTTATGAGATCACAGAAATCAGGAACAATAGTATTTATCAACTCCTCTGCCGGTAAACAAGGCTATGCAAACCACACGATGTATTCAGCAGCTAAAATGGGGCTTAATGGATTTTCCCAGAGTTTACGATTGGAAGCTAAGAAACATGGAATAAGAGTAATTAGTATTCATCCGGGTGGAGTTAAAACTGGTTTGTATGACCGATTAAACGAAAAGCCCGATATCAGTGGTTATCTGGAGGCTGGTAAGGTTGCCGAAGTCGTTGTTTACCTATCAGAAACAGAAGGATTATCACCTGATGAAATATTAATTAGCCGGATGTCAAAATAATATGAATTACCGCACTTTTGGACGAGTTGGGTGGAAAGTAAGTGAATTAGGTCATGGAATGTGGGGAATTGGCGGCTGGACCGGTTCGGACGATAAAGAATCACTTGGCACACTTCATCGATCGGTTGAATTAGGAATTAACTTTTTTGATACTGCCTGGGTATATGGCAATGGTCGAAGCGAAAAGCTTCTTGGGCAATTATTAAAAGATTATCCTGATAAAAAGCTGTATGTTGCGACCAAAATTCCTCCTAAAAATTTCAAATGGCCGATGGAACCATTTTACAAACTGGAAGATACATATCCGGAAGATCATATTATCGAATATGTTGAAAAAAGTTTAAAGAATTTAGGTTTGGAGAAGATCGACTTAATCCAGTTTCACGGATGGGATGATACATGGGCAGAAGATGAACGCTGGCAGAAAGCTATTTCAAATCTTAAACAAAGAGGTTTGATTCAAGCTTTTGGTATCAGTATTGATCGGTGGGAACCGGAAAATGTAATTAAAGCAATAAAAACAGGCTTAATTGATTCTGTTCAAACGATCTACAATATTTTTGACCAAGCGCCGGAAGATAAATTATTTCCTTTATGTCGTGAATTAAATATCGCGGTTATTGCCAGAGTGCCTTTTGATGAAGGTACTTTAACAGGTAATCTTACTCTTGACAGCAAATGGCCGGAGGGCGATTGGAGAAATCTTTATTTTGGACCGGAAAATCTAAAGCCAAGTGTAGAGCGAGCAGAGAAATTGAAAGCAATACTATCAGATGGAATGACTTTACCTGAATTAGCTTTAAGATTTATTCTTTCCAATCCAACAGTCAGTACCACAATTCCAGGAACAAGAAAGGTTAAAAATCTGGAAGCAAATGTACAAGCTGAAGGGAAAGGTAAACTTGATACCGATTTGATAGAGAAACTTCGTTCTTATCGCTGGGACAGAAAACCAACACCTTGGGCTGGTTAAAGAAATTCCAACCAGTCGCGAAACATAAACAATCCAAATCCGGTAATGGCCAACAACCAGTGAAGATTAAATACGATTGTCATGAAAAAGCTGTAAAAAGAAGGAATTAGCCAAGTTCTTTCCTTGAAACAACAATGTATGAAGAACAATTTTTTAGAAGTGCACGGCTGATGTAATCTTCGAAAGCAACGTAAATAATGGTTTTACCTTCATCTCTTGCCGTCTTAATAGCTGGTAAAAGATCGGTATCGGATGAAATAAGATAACAAGTATCATATTCGTTTTTGATGGCACCGCGAACCAGATCAACCGCAATTTGCACATCGACGCCCTTTTCGTGATATTTACCATTACTCATCAGTAAATATCCCAGTTTTATTTCAAAGCTCTGTTTTCGTAAATTCAAAAACAGAGATTGCTGGCTATTGAAAAGTCTTTCAGATTTCCTATTACCTTCGTACTGTCTAATTTCACCCACATAATAAATTGCTTTTAAGTCGGTTGTTTTGGTTATTTTCCGGGCAAAAGCCAAATAGTTGAAATTGGTGAGATGAATGGAACGATCAATTCTCTTAACTTTATTGTAGAAATTGCTGCCGTCAAACTGAACTAAAATTTTCTTCTTCATTGATTCATTCTAAAGCAAAATGATGATTTGTGCAATAAAAAACCCCTGGCTCGCAATGAACCAGGGGGAGTTAGCTTAGTGAAATCCCGCTGATTCTCAATATATTAGCGGGACAGTTATGAGATAAATATACTTTATTACAGCCTCAAAGTCAAGACCCATAAAAAGATGTTGGAAGGCGATAAACTACCTATTGCCCCTCGTAAAGTTGGGTAGCCGCTCAACCGCTATCTGTCGGGGTAACAAAGGCAATAAAACAAATTCTTTTTGTTGCAAGCCCATCACTGCCTTACCTTCTTATAGTTGGTCACTGAAAAGAAAAGCCACACTACATTGTCTGTACCTTCTAATAGATTTTCGTCTGTGTGCTTGCTGATTGTTTGCTCCCTCGCTCCCTTATCTGTTTAAAATATTGTAAGCATATGGTCGCTCGGTCGCAATCATACTCCGCCTATGGCGGAGTGTTTCGGGCAAGTAATTCAGCCCTACGCTCATCCCGACCCGCCTCGTCGGGATTTCGCTTCGGGCTGTTTTCTCTCGGAACGTTCGGGATAATTTTAATAAAACTTATTTAGGCGACAGTCGTAAAAAGATTTTTTACGACGTCTTCAATTGGTTATCCCTCACTGGTCATCGTAAAATAGCCCTATTTTACGACGCCCTCCTTCGAGAAAAGAAAATACTTTCCTCCCCGCCATCCTAGCGGGGAGACTTGCCCGAGAACAGAAATAAGGTCATAGGCGGTTTGCTCCTTCGTCGCAAGCCGCCTTTACAGTAAGTGGGAATAATAAGTGATAGATAGTTTTCCAGTGGATTCTGTCTCTTTTGGGAGCGGAGAGGAAGCGGGGTGGAAACGGATCACCGCACTAACAAAATTCAAATAAAAAAAGAAAAGAAATGAAACTTATCCGTTTATCTTTTCATTCATCCATTCTTGAACATATTTTAGTCCCATATTGCGTCTCTTTTGAGCGATGGCCAGGACAGAACGACCAGGAAGTTTAGATGCCAGAATAAAATCAGGGATACGATGAAAACCTTTTTGAATAATGTGTATTTCATGGGTGGACCATGGTTTATTACCCATATCAAAAAAAATTATAGCTAATATCTGTCAGTTGGCAACACTTGATTTATTTCCTTAGAAGCGAATTGATAAAAATAGAGAAACCAGAATGGTTGCAGTTTAGCCGGATGAGAGCTTACATGAGATCACCGAGGTTTAT
The DNA here is from genome assembly GCA_046704445.1 of Microgenomates group bacterium. Lineage (GTDB taxonomy): Bacteria > Patescibacteriota > Microgenomatia > UBA1406 > GWC2-37-13 > JBJKRW01. Next base: position 6,381 of record JBJKRW010000122.1, on the reverse strand, counting down.
CAAGAAACATGAGAAATTAATCGAATCGAGTTTGAAAGGAGTTAGTAACAGTAAATAATAATCAAATACTCGGGACCGGTTTCAATATTTGCAGCAAATCAGCCAAAGATTTGATAAAATCTTCTATAGCTGGGTTCGAAAGAACGAACTCAAAGTCCACCACTCAGACGGGAAATATGCGTTATTGACTTTGGAGAGTTTTAGAGTATACTGAGTATATGAAAAAAATCGCTAGGATTGAAACAACTACCAACCCGCGCTAGGCGAGGTAGTATTTCTATGTATTACCCGCCTCTGTGCGGGTTTTTTTATTTTATTAGTAATTCTGTATAATAAACACATGTCAAAACAATTTGACGATAAACTTTCAAAATTATCTAAGGAGGAATATGAACTGCATAGCATGCGCCATACTGCAGAACACGTATTGCATACGGCCATGCAGAATCTTTATCCGGAGCTGAAAAAAGCAATGGGACCTGCAACAGAAGACGGATTTTATTTCGATTTTGATCTTGAAAATAAGGTTTCCGAGAATGATTTTGCAAGGATAGAGAAAGAAATGCACAGACTTGTTAAATTGAACCTTCGAATGGTCCAGGAATTCATTTCGCAGGAAGTAGCCAAAAAAATATTTAAAGCAAACCCTTATAAGATGGACTGGATTAGCCGTATATCAAAACGTGGAGAAAGGATTTCGATATACAAAATGGTCGACGATCACGGAAACGAATTTGATCTGGATCTTTGTTCAGGACCACATGCGGAATCCACAGGAAAAGTCGGATCATTTAAACTCTTGTCCATCGCAGGAGCATATTGGCACGGAGACGAACACAATAAGATGCTTACAAGAATTTACGGGACTTGTTTTCCCGATCAAAAAAGTCTGGAGCATCATCTTTGGCTTCTCGCAGAAGCAAAAAAACGCGATCACAGGAAACTTGGAAAAGAACTCGACCTATTTGTGTTTTCGGATCTTGTAGGAAAAGGCCTTCCTCTTTTTACCCCCAAAGGAACGATCTTGCGGGAACTGCTCAATGATTTTTCACAGAAGCTCAGGCTTGAAAAGGGATTCCAAAAAGTCTGGATCCCTCACATTACAAACCAGAACCTGTATAAGATCTCCGGTCATTGGGATAAATTCGGAGATGAGCTTTTTTTGGTAAAAAGTCAGGAAACAAAAGACCAGATGGTACTGAAACCTATGAATTGCCCGCATCATCAGCAAATCTACGCCTCAAAACCAAGAAGCTATAAGGACCTGCCTTTGAAATATATGGAAACAACGACTATTTACCGCGATGAAAAAGACGGGGAAATGATCGGACTTTCGAGAGTAAGATCTGTCACGCAGGACGACAGTCATACTTTTTGCACACCGGAACAGATAGAGCTGATATATGATGAACTCATTGAAATAACGAAAGCTTTTTTTGACAGGCTCGGGATGAAATATCGCGCCAGAATTTCGCTCAGGGATCCCAAACAGCCGAAAAAATACCTCGGTGATTTATCGCTATGGGAAAAGGCCCAAATAATCTTGCTCAACATAGCCAAAAAAAACGGCCTGGATTATTATGTAGCCGAAGGAGAAGCCGCATTTTACGGTCCCAAAATTGATTTTATGGTTATGGATGCACTCGGCAGGGAATGGCAACTTGCTACGCCACAGCTGGATTTCGTTCAACCCGAACGTTTCGGCCTGGCATATGTCGATAAAGACAATAAGGAACAAACTCCCGTCATGATCCATTACGCACTAATGGGATCTATTGAAAGATTTCTTTCCGTATATATTGAACACACGGGAGGAGTATTTCCTTTATGGCTTTCGCCCGTTCAGGTTTCCGTACTGCCAATAGGCGAAAATCAGATGGATCTTGCCGGTAAAATTTCAGCACATCTTCAGAAAACAGGGATACGATGTGAGTTAAATGGCGATAATGAAACAATCGGCAAGAAAATCCGCAAATCTACCTTGCAAAAAGTACCGTATATGATTATAATTGGAAATGTGGAAGCGTCGCAATCCAAAGGGAAAAATCCGGATAATTCTGTTGTAACTGTACGAAGTCATGAAGGAAAAAACTTCGGTACCATGAAAGTATTAGAGTTCGTTAAAAATCTCAGAGAAGAAATTGAGAAATTTCAATAGATTTAGACATCATCAGCACAGAAAGTATTATTTTACAAATTTCAGGATAGAAGCGTCGACTTTACGTGTTCTTGACGAACAAGGAAAACAGTTGGGCGTAGTATCAAAACAGGAAGCCTTACGAATTGCTCAGGAAAAAGATCTGGACCTTGTTTTGATTGCGCCTAAAGCATTGCCTGCGGTAGCGAAAATAATCGATTTTAAGAAGTTTTTATATCAGGAAGAAAAAAAGCAGAAAGAAGCGAAAAAGGGCATTCACAAAAGCGTGGTAAAGGATATTAAGCTGTCTTTGTTTATAGGACCCGCAGACCTTTCGCGACTGGAAGAAAAAGGGAAACAGTTTTTGCAGGAAGGGCACCAATTACGTCTTAATCTGACGTTACGGGGAAGAGAAATTGTTAAAAAATCGATGGCATTTGATCTGGTTAAAAAATATATTACGACACTGGGGGAAACCACGGTTTCCAAAGAACCACGGCTTGAAGGAAGAGTAATCAGAGCTGTTGTTTCTAAAAAAAAGTGATTATTAACAATTAGTTATAAAAAAAATGAAATCACGAAATGCTGCTTCCAAACGGTTCAAGGTTACAAAAAAGGGGAAAATTCTGCATAGAACGCTGCAGCTTAGGCACCTCAGGAGTAAAAAAACCAAGAGAAGAATAAGGAGAATGAAACTTCTGAAACCGCTTTCGGGCAGATCAAAAAATAAAATTGCTCGGATGCTCGGCTTAAAATAAATTGATATTTTTCTGTTTTCGGGTATAATGTAAGATTATGGTAAGAGTAAAAAGCGGTACTTGGACGCGAAAAAGGCACAAAAAGGTCTTAAAACAGGCAAAAGGGTTCTGGATGACCCGTCATAAACAATTCAAAAAGGCAAAAGAGGCTGTGTTACATGCAGGCGAATATGCATTTGCAGGACGTAAAGATAAAAAAAGCGAGTTTAGAACTCTATGGATCATACGTCTTAATGCAGCGCTTCGCAAACTAGGACTGACCTACAGCGTATTTGTGAACGGCTTAAAGAAAAAAAACATTCAGCTCGATAGAAAAATACTTTCCAAGATTGCGCTTGAACACCCCGACATATTTGAGCTTATCGTGAAACAGGCAAAATAAGTTCTCATTCTTTTCAGTTTTCCAGTAAGGTTAAGTTCTCTTTTAATACTTCGTTGTTATTTGTCTGTGCATATTTTATAATTCATGATATGCAAGAAATACATGATCTGGAAGACAAGTTTAATCTAGAATTGAGCCGCGTAAAGAATATGTCCGATCTCGAAGATCTCCAGATCCGTTATCTGGGAAGAAACGGCTTCATTAATTCACTTCTAAAAAAGATTGGCGGTATCGATATAGATCAAAGAAAGGAATACGGAAAAATCCTTAACACATCGAAAAAAAACATTCAACAGTCTATTGAAACGATAAAAAATAAATTTCTAAGCAATTCTGAAAAGGACTTTGGTTTTGATATAACTCTTCCCGGAAATTCCTACCCTCATGGTACTCTTCATCCCATCACTTATACCATTGAAGAAATCAGTAGAATATTTGAAAAAATCGGGTTTATCCGCATGTCCTATCCCGAAGTAGAGTGGGAACATTTCTCGTTTGAAACACTCAATATGCCTAAAGGACATCCTGCGCGTGACGATTTTGAAACATTTTACGTGGACTTTCCGGAACATAATCAATATGCCAAGATGGTACTGACACCTCATACTTCTTCCGGACAGGTAAGAGAAATGTTGCGTCTAAAGAAACCTCCAATCAGAATGATTAACATCGCCAAGTGTTACAGAAGGAACTGGGATGCGACTCACGCTCCCATGTTTTATCAGTTTGAAGGTTTGTGCGTAGACCGCGGAATCAATATAACTCATTTAAAAGGGACCATAGATTATTTTGCAAAAGAATTTTTCGGAAACGATAGGGAAATTAGGCTTCGTCCACATCATTTCCAATTTACAGAACCTTCTTTCGAAACCGATATTACCTGCAACATCTGTGGAGGGACCGGATTTATAAGAAACAACAGATGCAAAGTATGCAAGTCCGGCTGGCTTGAATTGGGCGGCAGCGGAATGGTCCACCCCAATGTTTTGCGGGCGGGAGGTATCGATCCTGACGAATTTACCGGTTGGGCTTTTGGATTCGGTCCCGAAAGATGTCTTATGATGAAACTGGGTTTACCCGAAATTAGAGATCTATATGCCGGAGATATCAGGTTTCTCGAACAGTTTTAGTCAATCAATAATTATTCAATACTATATAGAAAAATGAACATTAGAATTACTCATTCATGGTTGCTTGAGTACCTGGACACCAAAGCAACCCCCGAAGATATTCAGAAATATCTTTCATTATGCGGTCCATCCGTTGAATCTGTGACAAAAACGGAAGATGACGTTACGTACGACATTGAAGTCACCTCAAATCGTATAGATACGGCTTCGGTCGTAGGAATCGCCAGAGAAGCATATGCAATACTGAACAGATTCGCGATCCATGCGGAACTAAAACCGATTGAAAAAAAAATTTCGGTTACTCCATCGCATGAACTACCGATTACGATAAAAGATCCAAACGGTCTATGCCGACGATTATTGGCCGTAGTTATGGACGGAATTACCCTTGCTCCTTCCAAGAAACTTATCCGCAATAGACTTGAATCGGCAGGGATTCGGTCACTTAATAACGTCGTAGACATCACAAACTATGTGATGACAGAAATAGGACACCCGACCCACGTATTTGATTACGACAGAATAGCATCTCATACACTAATCATTCGGCATGCAAAGAAAAATGAAGAAATTATTACGCTTGATGGCAAAAAATACAAACTTGACCCCGAAGACATTGTTATTGATGACGGAACCGGTAAAGTGATTGACCTTCCGGGAATTATGGGGACAGCCAACAGCGTGGTAACGGAAGAAACAAAAAGAATTATATTTTTTATGGAATCGAACAATCCCGCGGCTATTAGGCACAGTTCTATGCGGTATGGAATTCGAACGGTTGCCGCTACCATTAACGAAAAAAGCCCGGATCCTGAGGCCGCAAAACAGGCAATGTCCCGGGGAATCGAGCTTTTCACTGAAGAAACGGGCGGTACACTTGCAAGTAAGATAATAGACATATACCCGCATCCTCAACCTGACAAGACCGTACGGATTGATCTTTCCGGAATTGAAAGAATAATGGGCGTAACTATTTCCCGGGATGAAATCGTATCAATACTTACCGATCTTCAGTTTACTCTTCAGGAGGAAAAAAATTCAGGTTTTACATTCCGAGTTCCTTCTTTCAGATACAATGATATTTCTATCAAAGAGGATCTTGTTGAAGAAGTGGCGCGTATCTGGGGTTATTTCAATTTGCCCTGCAACCTGCAACCTTCGGTTTTTGTCAAACAACCATTATCCATGGATAAACTGTTTGATAACGAACGGCGGATCAAATACTTTCTCAAACATCTCGGTGTTCACGAAGTCGTAAATTATTCCATGGTCTCAAAAGAACAAATTATTGATAACGGAAAGAATCCGATGAATTTCCTAAGGCTTAAAAACACCATATCCAAGGAAATAGAGTATATGCGCACAGATCCTATTCTTTCACTGATAAAAAACATCAAGGAAAACGAAGGAAAAAGAGATACCCTGAAATTCTTTGAAATCGCCAAAACATATATTCCTCAGTCAAACGTCCTTCCGAAGGAAGATTATTATCTGGCGATCGCAGTAAATACTAGTTTCTCCGATCTTAAAGGTCTCATCGATTCACTTATTAAAGAATTCAATATAAGAAATTATGTCATATCGAAACATTCTGATCCTTTATTTACCACTTCGCAGGGTTCTGTCTCAATAGAAAAAAGTGTGTTTGCTGAATTCGGCCAGTTGAAAGCTAAATATCAGATAAAAAACAGCATAGAAAAACCGGTTTATTTCGCGGTTTTTAACCTGGGTCAATTTATTCAACACGTACGTTTAATCTCGAACTCCTATACGCCGGTAAATCCTTATGCCGTCGTCAAACTGGATCTCACCGTCATTCGGAACCCTCAACTGTCTTTTCTAGAAATGAAAAAAAAGGCATTCGTTGCTTCAAAACTGCTTGCCGAATTTGAATATCTAGGAAGTTTCGAAAATAAGATTAATCTCAGACTTCATTTTTCCTCAAAAGAAAAAAATATTACAGAAAACGACGCG
>JBJKRW010000121.1:0-6556 GCA_046704445.1 Microgenomates group bacterium | reverse complement strand
ATCTTAAACTCAAATTAACCAATAAAAAAACGGGCTCCGAAAAAAAACAGGACGTATATTTCTTTAATCTCCCGAAAATGACGGACAGGGGAACATTTATTATCAACGGCATAGAAAGAGCGATAATCAATCAGATTGTCAGATCGCCGGGCGTATACTTCACCGCAGAAATAGACAAATCTACAGGCCTCACTCTGTATAATGCCGAAATCAGGCCGTATATCGGTGCATGGATCGACATAACCATAAACAAAAATAATCTCATCGAAGTAAAAGTAAATAAAAAACGTAAATTCCTCGCTTCCGTCCTCATGAAAATATTCGAAGGGGAAAACAACAATCAGCTTCTGAATTATTTTAATGACCTTGACAAAGGACTTGTTGAAAAATATCTGATGCCGACCCTCAAAAAAGACCAGACAAAAAACAAGGACGAAGCGGTCCTTGAAGTTTATCGGAAAGTCAGGCCGGGAGAGCCCCTCATTCTGGACAATGCATATGAAACCCTGAATAATCTTTTCCTCAATCATCGAAGATACTCACTGGCCGCGGTCGGAAGATACAAAGTCAACAAAAAACTCAATCTTGACATTGGCGTCTCGAAAGAAAACTTTCTGCTCACCAAAACCGACGTACTCGAAACAATAAAATATCTTATTAACCTCACCGCGGAAAAAGGCAGTTTTGACGATATCGATCATCTTGGCAACAGAAGACTCCGGACCGTAGGCGAACTTATCAGCATGTACGGCATCCGTGTCGGCATGGTAAGGGTCGAGCGGGAAATAAAAGAGCGGATGAGCCTTGTTGCCGGTGAAACAAGTGTCGTTCCCTCACAGGTAGTAAACTCGAAGCCGTTAATTGTGGCAATAAACTCTTTTTACCGGACCAGTCAGCTCTCGACCATAGTCGACCAAACCAATCCTCTTTCGGAACTTGACAATCTCAGGAGAATTACGGTTGGCGGACCCGGCGGAATCGAAAAAGAACGCGCTTCATTCTCTATCCGCGACATCTCCTCTTCCCAATACGGAAGAATATGTCCGATCAGATCGCCGGAAGGACCCAATATCGGCGTTGTTACCTATATGGCCTTATACGCGAGAGTCAATAAATACGGATTTTTGGAAACTCCGTACCGGAAACTCGTCAAAGAGAAATCGGGAGGAAAAACAAAAGTCCGCATGAGCGACGACATCATATATCTTCAGGCAGACGATGAGGAACAGTACTACATTACGTCAAACAACATCCGAATGGACGAAAAACAGACCATTCTCGATGAATTCGTAGTAGCAAGACATGAGGGTGAGGTTATTGAGATTCCCGTCGATAAGCTTGATTATATAGACATTTCGGCGAGACAGGTCGTTGGAGCGTCGGCCGCACTGATCCCCTTCCTTCAAAACGACGATGCAAGCCGTGCACTTATGGGCACCCACATGCAATGTCAGGCTGTTCCTTTGGTGAAACCACAGTTTCCAATCGTCGGAACCGGTATGGAAGAAAAAGTCGCATCCGCACTTGACCGGACAATCTTTGCTCCCGAAGACGGAACTGTCGATTACGTGGATGGCCAAAAAATACTTTTTAAGGGAAAAAGCGGTAAAAAATATGAATACGCTCTTGAACGGTTCGTCAGAACCAATAAAGACGTCTGTTTTGACCAGAGACCCAGAGTTGAAAACAAACAGAAAATGAAAAAAGGAGAATTGCTCGTGGACGGCCCTTCAACCAATCGGGGCCGGCTTGCGCTGGGACAGAATCTGGTTGTAGCCTACACTTCTCTTAACGGAATGGGATACGAAGACGGATTTGTGGTCTCCGAACGTCTCGTCAAAGAAGACATCCTGACTTCCGTCACAATGGAAGAATTCATTGCCGATCTGGTAGATACAAAACTTGGACCGGAAGAATTGACACGAGATATCCCCAATGTCCGGGAAGAAGTTCTCCAGAACCTTGATAAAGACGGGTTGGTGCTTGTAGGAACCGAGGTAAAAGGAGGAGATATTCTTGTCGGCAAAGTCGCTCCAAAAGGCGAAAAAGAACTTACCGCGGAAGAAAGACTTTTGCGGGCAATATTCGGGGAAAAGGCAAAGGACGTAAAGGACACATCACTGAGAATTCCGTACGGCAAACGAGGCTCCGTGGTTAATGTAGAAACCATCGACAGCAAGAAAGATCCGAACGAACTTGAACCAAGCGTTTTGAAACGGATTATCGTTAACACCGCACAGATGAGAAAAATTTCGGTCGGCGACAAACTCGCGGGAAGACACGGCAATAAAGGGGTTATTTCGAAAATCTTACCGGAATGGGATATGCCGTATTTGGAAGACGGTACGCCTGTCGACGTAATTCTTTCGCCTCTTTCCATCCTTTCCAGAATGAATCTCGGACAGCTTTTTGAAAATATGCTCGGCACCATCGCCAGTAAAAACAGGATGGCAATCTCCGTACCTGTGTTCGAAAAGATGATGGAAGGCTTCATTACCGAAGAACTGAAAAAAATCGGACTTCCAGTTGACAACAAAGTCATGCTTTACGACGGACAGACAGGAAGACAATACGACAAAAAGGTTCTTGTCGGAACAACCTATATCATGAAACTTATCCACATGGTGGAGGATAAATTCCATGCCCGTTCCGTCGGACCGTATTCGCTCGTTACCCAACAACCGCTCGGAGGCAAATCGCAGATGGGTGGACAACGATTCGGCGAAATGGAAGTCTGGGCCCTGGAATCTCACCGTGTTCCTTCGGCGCTTCAGGAGCTGCTTACCATCAAAAGTGACGATGTCCGGGGAAGAACCAAGGCCTTTGAATCGATCATCAAGGGAACAGACATTCCGCAATCAAGCGTTCCCGAATCATTCCATGTGCTTGTAAAAGAACTTAACGCGTTGGGGTTATCAATTGATTACATCAAATAATGGAAGATCTTAATTTAGTTGATTTTTCAGGGCTCCGAATAAGCCTTGCGTCACCCGAAGCAATTACGGCTTGGTCGCACGGCGAGGTCATAAAGCCGGAAACCATCAACTACCGCACATTCAGGGCGGAAAAAGACGGTCTGTTTGACGAACGCATCTTCGGCCCCACAAAAGATTATGAATGTTACTGCGGAAAATATAAAAGAATGCGTTATAAAGGGATCGTCTGCGACAGATGCGGAGTCGAGATTACGACTTCGGCGGTCAGGCGCGAACGCATGGGACACATCAAACTTGCCGCTCCTATCGCCCACATATGGTATTTTAAAGGCCCCTCATCCGTGCTGAGCATTGTGCTTGAAATTCCTCCTCAGTCGCTGGAACGCGTTATTTATTATGCATTATACCTTGTAAGGGATTACGACAAAGATAAGCAGAAAAAAGCCCTGCAGGTTATAGAAGCGGCAAAAAAAGAAGAAATAAAACTTTTAGACAAACAGCTTGAGGAAGAAAAAGAAAAAGTTTCCGACGAGTTCGGGGATCAGAAAGATAAATTGCTTAAAAAAATTACCAATAAAGAACAGCTCGAAATCACGAAACAGGAACTCGATTTCAAGGAACGGGAACAAATCAAGATACTTTCCGACAAATTCGTAGAACAGAAAGCAAAAAAAGTCGGTTTTTACGACAGACTGAATAAAGTCGTTAAGGCTATCAAGAAACTGGATACCATGGAAGAGGACGATTATCTCTTCCTCAAAGAAAAACAGATCGAAGATTTTGTCACTGTAGGAATGGGTTCGGAAGTACTGTACGACGTCCTTGCCTCATTTAATTTACAGGAAGAATATACGGTTACGCTTAAAGAATTATCCGAAACAAAAGGAGAGCGCCGTAACAAACTTCTTAAAAAAGTCAGGGTTATGGAAGCATTCATCAAGGCAAAAGTGTCACCCAAATGGATGATTCTTACGATCCTTCCCGTAATACCTCCGGATCTTCGCCCTGTGGTACAGCTGCCTGGCGGAAAATTTGCCACATCGGATCTGAACGATTTCTACCGAAGAGTCATCAATAGAAACAACCGGCTGAAACAACTTATCGACCTGGGCGCTCCCGAGATCATTCTCAGAAACGAAAAAAGAATGCTCCAGGAGGCGGTAGACTCGCTTATTGATCTTCAAAAATCAAGAGGCCGCTCCCGTTCGCAGGCATCGACTTCCAAAGTGCAAAAATCCCTTTCCGATATTCTGAGAGGAAAACAGGGCCGATTCAGACAGAACCTGTTGGGAAAAAGAGTGGATTATTCGGGACGGTCAACCATTATTGTCGGTCCGGAACTGCGCATTGACCAGTGCGGAATTCCGAAAGAAATGGCTCTGGAGCTTTTTAAGCCTTTCCTTCTGCATGAGATCATTATCCGAGGACTTGCGCCCAACATTAAAAGCGCAAAAAATTATCTTGAAAAAAAAGAGCCCGAAGTTTACGACATTCTTGAAGAAATCACGAAGGATCACCCTGTTCTTCTTAACCGGGCGCCAACCCTTCACAAACTGTCTATTCTCGGTTTTTATCCCGTATTGACCGATTCGTATGCAATCAAGCTCCATCCGACGGTCTGCGCAGGATATAATGCGGATTTTGACGGAGATGCAATGGGCGTATTTTTGCCTCTTTCGAAAACCGCGATAGAAGAAGTTAAAGGAAGAATGCTTCCGTATCAGAATCTGTTAAAACCGGCGGACGGATCCCCTATCGTACTTCCAAATAAAGAAATGGCTCTGGGATGCTATTATTTGACAACCCTTAACGCGGACATGTCCGGAAAGAAAGACGAAGAGCTCAAGTATTTCGCGTCGAACGAAGACGCAATCAATGCGTTCCATTTCAACAAGGTACGGTTAAGAGAACCTGTCCTCGTCAAAATTAACGACCGGTTTATACGAACTTCAGTAGGAAGAATCATGTTTAATCAGACATTGCCTCCGGAATTGCAGTATATCAACCAGGAAGTCAAGGCGTCCGATATCAAAAATCTCGTGATTAAAGCTATCAAACTGTTTGACAATCAGCAGGTTGGAAGACTTATCGATAATATAAAAGAGATCGGATTCTGGGGCGCAACAGTGTCCGGAGGGCTATCCGTGTCCATATTCGACTGTGAAATTATAAACAACAAGGACGAAATTATTCAGCAAACGGAAAAGGAAGTTGAAAAGGTAGAAAAAAATTTCCAGAACGGACTCTTGACGCTGGAAGAAAAAAGAAGATACACCAATAAACTCTGGATTGACACCACGGAAAACCTTGCGGATAAAACATGGTCGCAGCTTCATGACGAAAATCCGGTTAAAATCATTATCAAATCCGGCGGAGCCCGGGCATCCAGAGAACAACTCAAGCAGCTTTCCGCCATGAAGGGACTTGTTGTTGACCCGATGGGTAAAATTATCGAAGTACCGACAAAGTCGAATTACCGTGAAGGTCTGTCTATCTTTGAATACGTCATTTCCGCACGAGGCGCACGAAAGGGTCTTACCGACTCAGCTCTTAAAACGGCAGATGCCGGATACCTTACCAGAAGACTCGTAGACGTAGCGCATGATATGATCATAAGGGAGGAAGACTGCCAGACCACCGAAGGATTGACCGTTGCTGTTGAAGGCAACAGGGCCGACAAATTCCTTGACCGCATCAAAGGACGTTTTCTTGCAAAAGATTACCATGGCGACGAAAAAGGAGTTGAATTGAAGGCCGGAGATCTTATTGATGAAGACAAACTCAAGGCAATTTCAAAAAGCGGAGTCAAGAAATTGGTTGTCCGTTCTCCCCTGTTCTGCCAATCACGATACGGAATTTGCCAGAAATGTTACGGCATAGATCTTTCCGTCAACAAACTGGTTGATATCGGAGTCCCTGTCGGTGTTATGGCGGCTCAATCCATTGGCGAGCCGGGAACCCAACTTACCATGAGAGTCAGACATTTCGGAGGAATTGTCATCTCCGACGTAACTCAGGGTCTTCCCCGCGTTGAAGAACTATTTGAAACGCGCACTCCAAAAATCGTTTCGCCGATTTCCGAAGTCGCGGGAACCGTATCCGTGCAGGAAGATACCGAAAAGGAAATGTATCACGTAAAAATTACCTCAAGCAACAAAGAGGCGTCGGTTCAGGAACAGGAATTCATCATTCCGTTTTCCCAGAAACTCAAGGTGAAGGACGGAGAACTCGTCGCAACCGGCACGGCGTTATCGGAAGGAAGCCTGAATATAACCGATATTCTCACCATTAAGGGATTAAGATCGGCACAATCCTATCTTTTGGACGAGATTCAAAAAGTCTACGAATCCCAAGGTATAGGAATTCATGATAAACATTTTGAAGTAATCATACGGAAAATGAGCGACAAGGTGATAATCGAAGACGAAGGAGACACTTCGTTTATCAAAGACGAAGTAGTTTCAAAAATCCGCTTTGAGGAATAAAATAAACGTGTTCTTGCCCGCGGAGGAAGACCGGCAACCGGGAAAATTTCCATACTCGGCGTGACACGGGCCGCAATATACACGGATTCGTGGTTGTCCGCAGCTTCGTTCGAACAAACGACAAGCGTATAGCCC
>JBJKRW010000120.1:0-2976 GCA_046704445.1 Microgenomates group bacterium | reverse complement strand
AATTTGGCGATTCAAAACGGGCGAATCTTATATGCAGGGATTAGCGCAATGCCCCGAATTGAATTTTTGCATGTTTTCTGATATAAATGGAGAATTATATGGAACCTACCTTTATCCCGAAGAATATCGAACAGAATCTATATGATTTCTGGGAAAAAAACGGACTGTTTACGGCCAAGCCGGATGCGCACAAAAAACCGTTCTGCATCATTCTGCCGTTGCCGAACGCCAACGGATCCCTTCATCTCGGCCATGCGATGTTTGTATACGAAGATCTGATGATCCGGTATCACAAACTTACGGGTGACAGCGTATTATGGCAGTTGGGACTGGACCATGCGGGTTTTGAAACGCAATTTGTCTACGAAAAACATTTGCGTAAACAGGGAAAAAGCCGTTTTGATTTTGACAGAGAGACTCTGTATAAAAACATCTGGGATTTTGTGATGGAGAATAAAGGAACCATTAAAAATCAGATGCGCCGATTGGGTTTCGCGCTTGACTGGTCACATGAGAAATTTACGCTTGATCCCGAAATTGTAAAAATCGTATATACAACATTTAAGAAACTTTCGGATGCGGGATTATTATACCGGGCGAACCGGTTGGTAAATAATTGTACATATTGCGGCACCAGTTTTTCCGATTTGGAAGTCGTCCATGTTTAAAGAAAAGACCCGCTTAATTATTTGAGATACGGTCCGTTTGAATTGGCGACAGTCCGGCCGGAAACGAAGTTCGGCGATACGGCAGTTGCCGTTAATCCAAAAGATAAACGATATACACAATGGATCGGAACAGAAATTGCAGTGGAAGGTCTTTTGGGAAAATTCAAAATAAGAGTTGTCGGAGATCATGCGATTGACCCGAAGTTCGGTACCGGCGTAGCCAAGGTAACACCGGCGCATGATTTTACCGATTTTGAAATTGCCAAACGGCACAATCTGGAATTCAAGGAAGTAATTAATAAAGAAGGTAAATTAACGGCGATTGCCGGACCATATGCAGGATTGCGGATCAACAAAGCAAGAGAACTCATTGTTGAGGAAATGAAAAAAAAGAATTTGGTTGAAAAGATAGACGAAAATTATACTCATACCGTTTCGACCTGTTATCGGTGCGGACGGGTACTGGAGCCGTTATTGATGCCGCAATGGTATATAAAGGTGCGGCCTTTGGCAGATAAAGCAAAAGAATTTGTCAATAAAGGTGAAATCAGAATCTATCCAAAACGTTTCATGCGTCAGTTGAAGATGATTCTTGACAATTTTATCGACTGGAATATTTCCCGGCAGGTGGTGTGGGGGATAAGAATTCCCGCATGGCAGTGCGGTTCCTGTAAACATTGGGTGGTGACGGACGGAAAACCGCCTGCGACGTGCGAAAAATGCGGCGGAAAAGATTTAAAACAGGATGGCGATACGTTCGATACGTGGTTTTCTTCCGCACAGTGGCCGTTTGTTACCTTAATGACGGACGGAAAAGGATTTTATGAGTATTTTTATCCGACTGCCGTTATGGAAACAGGACATGATATTTTACGTGCATGGGTAGCCCGTATGATTATGGTTGATGGATTCGCTACGGAAGACGTACCGTTCAAGAACGTATTCCTCCACGGCATGGTGAGGGACGGGAAAGGTCAGAAAATGAGCAAAAGCAAAGGCAATGTCATTAATCCGATGGTAATGGTTGACAAGTACGGCGCGGATGCACTGAGGGCGGCGCTTATTTTCGGCACAAAAGAAGGGGGGGATGTTGTGCTTTCCGAACAAAAAATAATAGGCATGCGGAATTTCATGAACAAGATTTGGAATATCGGGAGATTTATCGAAATGAATCTCCGGGAAAAAAATAAAAAAGGAAAAACGGAGAGTAAACAGGCAGATTTAAAAACAATCAAGAGTCTTAAGAAAGAATTCGAAAAGGAAAAGAAAAAATATCTTACCTGCATGAAGACTTACAGGTTTTCCATGGCCTTTGACGGTCTATACCATTTTCTCTGGCACAGATTTGCGGATTACTACATCGAACAGTTGAAAGAACCGTTAAAAAATGGTAATATTGAAATTCTTAACACTTTGGAACAGGTTTATTTTGAGACTCTAAAGATGCTTCATCCGTTCATACCGTTTGTGACCGATGCGGTATGGAGAATCTTTAAAGGAGATAAAAGTTCCATACTGATGGAAAAGATATAACGAGTTATATATTAAGTTGATATTATTATGAAAAGGACATGGCAGCCCAAAAAAGCAAAAAGGTTCAAAAAACACGGTTTTTTGGTCCGCATGAAAACAAAAAAAGGAAGACAGGTTGTTAAACGAAGAAAATTAAAAGGAAGAATACGGATCACCGTCTAACAGGCAGAAAGTAAGACTAATTTATGTTATCGCCAAACATTTTCAACACAGTCTTTGTATTCCCGATCCTTAATGTTTTGGTTGTGTTCTACAAGATTTTTCTGTTTATCCGGCTGCCGGGAGCTTTCGGGCTTTCGATCATCGCACTGACCGTCGCCGTACGGCTGATCCTGCACCCTTTTTTCAAGCAACAGATTGAAACCGCAAAAAAAATGCAGGACCTGAAACCTCATCTTGACAGACTTTCACACAAGCACAAAGGAGATCCGAAACGCCTTCAGGAAGAACAGCTGAAACTGTATAAAGAAGCGGGAATTAATCCGGGCGCAGGCTGTCTGTTTATGATAATCCAGCTTCCGATATTTATTGCCCTGTACAACACGCTCTCACTGTTTTTTCTTAAAGGAAGCGCAACTTTGATTGCCGATATCAACAAAGTTCTGTATTCTTCAATGCTTCATATCCAGTCCATAGACCCATGGTTTTTCGGAATAAACCTTGCCATTACTCCTTCAAAAGCGGGAAACTGGATATATTTTCTGATTCCGATAGGCACCGCGGCGTTACAATATTTTCAGGTACAGGTATCAATGCCCGCTCAACAGCCGAAAAA
>JBJKRW010000119.1:0-13870 GCA_046704445.1 Microgenomates group bacterium | reverse complement strand
TCTCGCTGTGTCCGTTTCCGTACACCCATGCGGTGTCAAAAAAATTTATCCCGAGGTCAACGGCAAGCTGTAACGCACGGGATGATTCTTCATCGCGAGACCCGCTCCACGAACCCATACCCCACATACCGTATCCGATTTCGCTGATCTTCCAACCTTTGCGGCCAAAAGTCCGGTAATTCATTTGGGTGATTCAAGTTTAATTTCAAATGTTTCGTCAAATGCCGGAGTATGAACGAGGAACATCTTGAGGACGGTATGATTCGTTGCCCGGTAATTGTAAGAAGTATTTTTTGGGACGATAATGACGTCGGTTTTGGTGACGGAGAATTTATTTCCGTTTATTTCAAATTCTCCGCTTCCTTGAAGAACATAGTAAATCCGGTCACTAAGGGTTGTTTTGATTTTTCCGTGACTGCCGGTAACTTCAAATACGGCCGCGGAGGCATTTTCAAAATCTTCTCTTGAGTTATATGCTTTAGCTTTTAATCCGGTCCATCCGAAGCCGGTTGCGTGTGCCAAAGTAAACTTCATGACAGAATTATATCTTTTCCTTATGCCGGTTTGCAAGCCAATGAAAAACACCTTTTTTAAGATATTTTAAGCTGTTCTAATGCCACGTATTTCACCTCGCAGGTGAAAGGCGGGTTGAGGGCGGTTCGTCCGGATCAGATCGGGGTCAAAGCAGTTTTCAGTCGGCTCTATCCTGAACACATTCATGCGCAAATTATATACACCGTCGCCTAAGTATTTATTGAAGAAGCGTCTTTATCGTTTCATCGTGGCTATAATGATTGTAATACCGTAGTCTGGATAAGTTTTGCGGTAACCGTAAACTGTTTTTTGAATGCCTTGTTTAGATAGTCTGCCATGTCTTTCATATCTTTATCTTTCAGTTGAAATCCCTGAGGAATGATAAGTTCCAACGAAATTGAAATCGGTTGATTGGTTTTTTCGGTTGAGTCAGGCGTTTTCATGGAAAAAGAGCTTAATTCGATATCGCTTGAAAGCAACTGAAGATATTCCTGAATTTTCTGCTGGATTTGCTGGGACTCAACCTCAGGCTTTGACTGCAGGTGGATGCGGGATATGATTTCGATGTTCAAAGAAATATTTTTTTTTGTTTGTTTTCTGAGGTTTTGCTCAATGGTGTCCCGGTCTTTGTACGTAAAAGGGGTGTTTGGGTCACCCCGGAGCACGGTATTCAGATTGTAGCTGTGGTCGGGATTTTCCGTAAGGTCAAAAGAGTCGACGGTAAAAGAAGAATTGATGTTTTTGAGTTGATCCGAAAATAGACCCTGAACCTGATTTTTGAATTCCTGGAACTGAATGTTCTGCTGGCTTTCTACGGAAATCGTGCGTTGAAGCATAATGCGTAAACTGACTTTTTTGTGGAGTACGCTTTCCAGTGCTTGCGCAATATCCTGTTGTTGCTGGTAATCGAAAACCGCGCCGTCCGGTATCAGCACGTCGGCATCCACGACGACCGCATCGGTGTTGTCGCGCGGTGAAAGCTCGGTGCTGACGGACGATACATAGGCGGATGGTGCGATCTGCGCCATCTGACTTTTCAAAACGGTCTCAACTTTTCCGTAGGCTACTGTCCGGAAAGCATACTGTTGTAGAAAATATACGAGAGGAATAGCGGTTATGGCAAGAATAACCGCGGTAAAAGCAAGTCCTTTTCTTGTCAAGCGTTGATCGGTTTGCCGGTGGATACCTACGGAAAAAAAAGTGAGAATCGATACGAAGATGATTGAAACGACGTTTGCGATAAACAACATAAATCCGCCGAAAAATACAGCCGGATTGCCGAGCGAAACACCGATTCCTCCGACACACAGAGGAGGCATCAGTGACGTGGCGATTGCGACGCCCGCGAGACTTTCGGAGATTTTCGGCTGGGTAACCGCAAGAGCCGCGATTGTTCCTGCGGCCAGCGCAACGATGATATCAAGAGCGGTAGGATTCGTGCGGGCCAGAATTTCCGGATTGACGACTTTCAGAGGAGAAAGATTGGTAATAAGCATTGCGCTTCCCATGCCGATAATTATTGACAGAACCAGAAGTACAATTCCTTGAATAATAAACGATCTGCGTTCGTGCGCGACTCCCAATGAAATTTTCATAAGCGGCCACATAACCGGAGAAATGATCATGCCCCCTATGACGATTGGTGCGGCATTGAGCAGTAATCCAAGGGTACAGATAATGCTTGAGGCAATAAGCAGCATAAGATAGGTTGTGGAAAAATGCGAATTTGTTTGGATCTCCTGGATGACGTCGGTTTCTTCGACGTGTTTGAGATCGTTGGTAAAATGCAGATTGTTTCGGATCAAATCAAGCATGATGCTTCATTATATAACAAAACATGGAGCGTATCTTCATAATATATCCGTCCATATGTACGGTGTTTGCATATTTTTATTTGTTACAATATGAGCATGAAAAATACCCGGGTGAAAAACAAACGTCCATCGTGGGACGAATATTTTATGGAACTCGCGCAGGTGGTGAAAAAACGCTCAAATTGCTTACGTGCGCAATACGGCGCGCTCATAGTCAAGGATTACAGAATCATTACCACGGGGTATAACGGCACTCCTCACGGGGTAAAAAACTGTTCGGACGGGGGTTGCGTACGATGTCTTCGACGAGAAAACGGCGAAATACAGACTCACGAGTATCAGGAAAGCTGCATCTGTATTCACGCGGAACAAAACGCCATAATTCAGGCGTCTTATCTGGGCGTATCAACAAAAGGGGGAACCATGTATTCAACCATTTCGCCGTGTTCAAGCTGTGCCAAGCTGATTATTAACGCGGGAATAGTAAGATACGTATTTCATACGCTGCATCATGATCACGAAGGGGTAAAGCTGCTGAAGCAGGCAGGAATAAAAACAGAACAGAAATAGTCAATATATCTATGTATGCATATCATATCCGGAAGACGGCTGCTTATATTTTTGTATGCGTATGTTTTGTTGTTTTATGGCTTGGATTTTTCAAGCAAAACGTATTTGCATATGATTTTTCCGTCCCGAATAATAAATTCGGAATGGGAATGGCTCAGCCTCATTTTGAAGACATTAAGAAGGTTGCGGAACTGGTTAATTCCAATGGCGGCGATTGGGGGTATGTCACATTCGTCATTCAGGATAATGACCGCAACGTACAGAAATGGCAGGAAATTTTTGATCTGTTGCGCGACTATCATCTTATTCCCATCATCCGTATTGCAACCCATCCGGAAGGGGAAAGTTGGGCGAGGCCTTCTAAAGATGATGCGGGATCATGGGCAGATTTTCTTAACAGTCTGAATTGGGTTGTCAAAAATCGCTATGTGATTTTGTTTAACGAGCCGAATCACGGGAGCGAATGGGGAAGTGAAGTCGACGCGTCCGGATATGCGGACATAGCAAAAACGTATGCCGGGGCACTAAAAGCTAAAAATTCCGATTTTTTTATCATGATGGCGGGACTCGATGCATCCGCGCCGCAGAGTATTCCGGTGTACCAGGATGAACATTCGTTTTTACAAACCGTGCTCGATAAAATTTCCGTACAGGATTTTGAAAAACTGTTTGACGGTTGGGCTTCCCATTCCTACCCCAATCCGGGATTTGCCGGAAGCCCCTGGGCAAACGGGAGGGGCAGTGTACGGACATACGAGTGGGAGTTACAGCAGCTTCGAAGCTTCGGCGTTACAAAAGATTTTCCGGTTTTTATCACGGAAACAGGGTGGCAAAGAGGGGATGAAAACACGGTTGCGGAAAATTATAAAACCGCATTCGAGAACGTATGGGACAGGGATAAGCGGGTTATTGCGGTAACGCCTTTTATTTTCGATTACCAGGGACAACCGTTTCTGAATTTTTCCTGGAAAAAATTTCAGAGTGAAGATTTTTATGCGCAGTACTATACCGTGCAGTCTCTTTCGAAAACAAAGGGTGAACCGGAACGCATAGATACGGGTGTTCTGGTATTTGATGCGCCGGTTCAGTTGGTTGCAAGTTCGAACTACCATTTCAGGCTTAAGTTGAAAAACACCGGTCAGGCGATATGGGACAAGGATCAGGGCTATATACTTATTGCGGAGGCTGACGGAAAAGGAAAGGTTCCGTTTGAATATTTTTTCGGAGATATTAAGAAGATAAAGCCTTTTCAGGAGGCAGATGTTGATTTATACGCAAAAACAAACAACTCCCCCGGAAAATATTCGCTACATATCTATCTGCAAAAGAACGGGAAAAAAATTTTGCAAACCGGTACGTGGAATCTTGAAATAGTGCCTTTACCGAGCCTTAAATTTTCGGTTTCGCTTTATCCGAAGTTCAGCACGGATGCTTCGGATTTCGAAATTCAGATTTTTGATGCCAACGAAGGATTAGTATATAAAAAGAAGGGGTTAAAAGCGGTTGGAGGTCTTGGATATCTTGATGAAATCCAGAATATAATTCCGGGCAGAACGTATCGTGTTGTTATCCTGAAATCCTATTATCTTCCGCGCCAGGACCTTCTTTTGTTTAAGAAAGGAGAAAACAGTATTGCGTTCAAAAGAATGTTTCCCTTAGATTTCAACAAAGACGGGCATTTTGATTGGAGCGATCTGGGGGCGCTTTTCAAACATCTCTCGTTGATGAAGCTGCTGTTACCTTAAACGCGTGTATTATGTGCAGACGATTTCATTCGTTTTCAGGAACGAAATATGTTCATCGAGCGTTTTGGCATCGCGTAAAAAACTTCCGGGACATACCGCGTCTGGCGGGAATTTCAAAGATTTAATCTGAGGTATCGTATGTTCGTTTACAGAACCGTCCAACAATATTTTATTCCTATAGTCGTTTGCTCTCAGTTGTTCAATTTTTTTTAATGCTTCGGGAATGAAAGGATTTCCCTGCGCCCCGGATTTAATAGACATAATCTGTATATACGGAATATTCTGTATCTTATATTTTTTCATAAGTGTTTCCACGGAATCTTCAATATTCAATACCAGTCCAAAAGGAAACTGCCGGTGTGTGCGCGTAAGTTTTTCATAATCGGGGTTTAAGGCTACGTGTACAAGAACCGAAGTAACTTGGAGCGTATTTCTGAGGGTTTCTATCACGCGGATTTCCTTTTCATACTCTTTGACCATGAGATGAAATTCAAACGACAAGGGTTTAAAGGTAGGAAGACTGTATGAGCGGAAAGCCTCAATGAGATCGGGTACGCGTGCGGTGGTGCCGGGGACAAAATCACCGTCACATACATCAATTTGAAAATGGGAGAAATACAGGGAAAGTCTCCTCAGTTGTGTCATAAGTCCGGATATGTCGGGTTGGAGTATGGTCGGATACGCTACCATATGATTATTATAATACAGAAAGCGGCTTTACCTGCAAATGACTTAAGGAGTGTAAAATTTTTCCCTGCCTGCATGGTAAAATAAAGCATGCAGTACGATGCACTCCGTCTATTCAAGGATCTTGTTTCGTTTCAATCCGTATCGACCGATCCCCGTCAAAGAACAGAGATTTTAAAAACAGTTGCCTTTTTGTCAACGCAGTTGAAAAAGATAGGGTTCGAAGTTCGAATCTTCAAAGCACAGAAAGCGCCTCCTTTGATAATTGCGGTAAAAAAATTTCCGGGCGCGTCGAAAACCCTGGGGTTTTACGGGCATTATGACGTACAGCCGGAAGATCCTTCGGAAGAGTGGAATTCTCCGCCTTTTGTGCTGACCCGAAAAAACGGAAAACTTATAGGTAGGGGAACCGCAGACGACAAGGGCCATGTTGTTTCCCTTATTGCGGCCGCCGCGAATCTTGCCGGTAAACGGAGAGCGCCTCAAAATCTGGTGTTTGTGTTTGAAGGAGAAGAAGAAAGCAGCAGCGAACATTTTGAATATCTTATAAAAAAAGCACTTCCTGTTCTTGATTCCGTCGACGCATTTTATGTCATGGATATGGGGATGCACGCCAAAGGGATTCCGAAGATATCGTATGCATTGAGGGGTCTTGTATATTTTGAGTTGACCGTCCGGACAGGAAAACAGGACTTTCATTCAGGAGTATTCGGAAACAGGGTATACAACCCGGTTCAGTTATTGTCGGAGTTATTTGCAAAAATAAAAAATTCCACAACCGGCAGAATTCTGATTCCGGGTTTTTATGACAATATGACTCCTGTTTCGGCAGGAGAACGGAAGCTTCTTGGTTTAGTAGAACGGAACGCAACAGAAGAAAAAAATCAATCGGGTGCGTTTGCATTATGCAGCGTCGATAACGAGCAACCTTCAATTTCATCCAAGCGATATCCTTCGTTTGACGTCAACGGAATTATTTCGGGATATACGGGAACCGGGGCAAAAACGATTATTCCTCATGAAGCGCGTGCAAAATTTTCATTCCGTTTGGTGGAAAAGCAGGATGCGCAGATAATCACCGCCTTAGTACAAAGCTTCATAAAAAAAGAGATGCCTCGTGGGATTCAATATTCACTCCGGACTTTTTCATCCGCGCAGCCGTTTTTTACGGATTATCGGAATGAGTATGTGGTAAAGACGTCAAAGATATTAAGCTCGGTATTCGGGCATAAAACCTTGTTGAATCGTTCGGGGGGTTCGGTACCCGCAGCCGAGATTCTTCAGCGAATATTTAAAAAACCGATTGTATTGTTGGGTTTTACGCTTCCGGATTGTAAGATACATGCACCGAACGAAAATGTGGATGAAGAGATGTTCTGGTCGGGTATACGCGCTCTTCAGGAAATTTGTTGCATATAGTCGGTTGCTTCTTTGTTTGTTTCTTCTTAGTCTTTTTGCATGGACGAAGAGGGTATATATTATTTCTCGTTTTCCCACTTTTTAGGCATAGGACCCGTCCGTTTTAACGCGCTTATTCAAAAGTTCGGTTCGGCCCAAAGAGCGTTTAGGGCAGGACGACAAGAAATCGCGGATCTTCTGGGGAATCGGATTGCGGAACGGTTTGCCGTATTCAGATCCGGCTTTCAGGCGCAGGAAAAACTAAGAAAACTGGAAAGAATGTGCATCCGGGTTATTCCGCTCTGTTCGCCTGATTATCCGAGGCTCCTTAGAGAAATTCCGGATCCCCCTATATGTTTATATATAAGGGGAAAATTATCATTGGGTGTGCTGAATACGGCGTTGTGTTTCGGCGTTGTCGGGACTAGAAATCCGAGCGAATACGGTGAACGGATCGCGGAAATTTTCGGGGGCGCCTTGTCGAAATCGGGGACAATCATAGTTTCTGGCATGGCGCTGGGCGTAGATACGATAGCTCATAATGCCGCAATAAATTCATACGGGATTACCGTGGCGGTCTTGGGGTGCGGGGTTGATATTGTGTACCCCTCATACAATTACCGATTGTATGAGGAAATTGTACAAAAATCGGGACTGGTGATTTCCGAAATTCCTCCGGGATTTACTGTTCAAAAAGGTTTCTTTATCGCGCGAAACAGGATTATCTCGGGTCTGTCAAAAGGAATTCTTGTGGTGGAGGGGTTAAAAGATTCCGGCACTCTGATTACCGCGAGATTTGCCGCGGAGCAGGGAAGAGATGTGTTTGTGCTGCCTGTTCCGCTGACTTCCGAACTGTCTCAGGCGCCGAACATTCTGATAAAAAACGGGGCAAAAGTTGCGACCGGACCGGAAGATATTCTTGAAGAATACGGGTTGCGCTATGTTAAGCAAAAAGACCGGATGGAGGAAATGTCGGAAAAAGAGCTAAAAATCTATTTGCTGCTCAGGAAAAGATCCCGGTTTATGGATGATTTGATCGCTGATACTCGACTGAGGGTTGAAGAACTGTCGAATATTCTTTCTCTGCTTGAGCTTAAATCGCGCGTGAAAAAAAACAGAGAGGGAAAATATCAGGCAATTATTGGCTCCGATTTTATTCAATCATAAGCACGCGAAATATAGGATTGGATTGTGATGATGATATAATATATGTATGCGCAAAAAAATCCTCGTTTCCCCGGTCCAGACAGGGCTTGCGCATATTGTACGTTCTCTCGCGGTCGCGGAGGAACTTAAAAAAAGATATGATGTTTGTGTCACGCTGAACCCAAAAAAGCAATCGTATTTTTCCCTTTCTCCGTCCATCGGCATTATAAAAGTAATTGAAAATCTTGACAATCCTCTTGAATTGTTAAAATACGCAAACGATCATGTATTTCTGAAATCGCAGGTCGAGCGGTATCTGAATATTCTCCGAAAGGTACGTCCGGATCTGGTAGTGGTAGACGTGAATCCGGGAGTTATGATTGCTTCCGAGCTTTTGGGAATTCCTTCGGTTCAGCTCATCGATTCGGAAATCATTCCATACAGCAAAGGATTGCTCGGTTTTTTTTCGACGCCGAACACAATATGACAGACAATTATCGCACGGCCGATAGAACTTTTTCTTGATTTCGGCAAACGGCATTATATCGGGAAAGTCGCAAATCTGGTTGCATTATACGGAGAAAAACCACGTTCGATAGACCGACTGCTCCATACAACGCACATGATAATTCCGGAGGTAAAAGAATATGCTCCGTTGCGTACATATCTTTCTACATTCCATTTTGTCGGACCAATTGTGTACAGAAAAATTGAAGCCAGGGATCGATTTTTGGAAATTCGTCTTAAAAAACTGTCGCATGGGAAAAAAACAATCTATCTGACATTCGGCGGTACCGGTTTTGGAAAAAAACTTTTGGTCCGGCTTGCGAAGGGTTTTGTAACAAAGGGTTATTTTGTCATGGTGGCAACGGGAAACATTGCGGATCCGGAAGAACTTGACCTGCCGCGCGGACATGCGTATACTTCCCGGTTTATTCCGGGATTTTCCGCATGTAATATAGCCGATATTGTCGTTTGCCACGGATCGTACGGAACAATAACCCAGGCTTTGTATTGGGGAAAACCCACCGTTTCATTGCCGTTTAATCTGGACCAGGTAATTCATGCTCTTCGTACGGAGGAACTGCATGCGGGGATTTCCTTGATCAAATACAGATTGCATCATTTTTTAATCGACTGGGTTACGCAGCAGAGAGAGGCGGAAAACTTTCCCGCCGATACGATCATCCGTGAAACAGAAAGGGTGTTGCGGGATAAAAGTTACAAAAAAGGGGCCCAAAAATTTTCCCGCCATCTTCAGGATCTGGGAGGGGCAAAAAAAGCCGCACAAATCATTTCCGATCTTCTCGACAAATAAATTTCATTAATGCGGAAGTTCTTTTCTTCTGAAGCCTTTGGGTTTATTCGTGCAACTAGCATGATTTTTACAGCATACTGGTTCATATACATCGCTTCCTGCGAGAAAGGTTTGATCGCTGTAGGGGGCTATTTTCCACGCGCCGTTTCGGTATACCCACCGTCTGGAACCTTGTGCTTCTTCATTACAGTAACGGCAACGGGTCGCGGTTTTAATCGAGTGCCAATTTTTTGACTGTTTTGCATACGCAAGAATGTCGTGCATAAAAGTAAACGGTTCTTCCTGAAACGTATAGTCAATACCGTCAACCACTACGTGAAAACCCATAGCTCTCAGTTGTTCGAGGACTTTTATGGCGCTTCTGTCCGGTTCCTTTTCCGACTCTCTGTTTTCTGTAAAGAGCTCTATCTCGTCGATAAAAATGTATGGTTTCTGTTTGGGGGTGATATTCTGTCTTCTGATATAGGATAAAATCGATCTTAGGTCATTGCTTTGAATAAGGTGTGATTTAAGAGTGGGTCCGTCCCTGCTTAAAATCATTTTTCTCTGTTTTGGATCTCTTACCGATTCTTTGGGTTGAAATGCAAGGATTTTTCTTGCGCCTACTTTATCCGCGAGCTTACACAATGCGGTGGTTTTTCCGGTGAACATGCTTTCCGCATGAATAATAATAATCTGCGCTTCTCCGGAAGGCGCAAGAATCTTCATGGCTCTGTCGGCTATTTCCTCAGGTTGTTGTTTGAGAAGATCCCCTAATAATCCGAGCTTTCGGCGTATTTGATATATAGCGTCATAACGCAGATGCGGTTTTGCATAAAGATCAAGCGGATTGACTTCAAGCTTGAGTACGGGTATTCCCAGTTCTGTGGGGATTGCGTCGATTAGAGACGCCGAAATTTCCACAAGATCCCGTACGTCTTCTTTTGTAAACACTTTTTCTCCTTTGCGTTTCCGGTTGCGTAGTCCCTGGTATAAATGATCAAGGGAATCCGGTACAAGTCCGACCAGCAAATCGGGTTTCGGAATTACGTCTTTCACCATTGAGAGCAATTTCTGGTAAGATTCGTAATCTTCCTGGGTTATCTTTCCTCTTTTTTTATACCATTCGACCCACATAAGCGCATCGGCCCAGGTGCTGGTATCCGCGACCGAAATAGGTGCCTTTTTTCTTGCAGGTTGTCGGTTTCGAGCGGCCATATCGGAAAATATATTTGAAAGCAAAAAATACATCTGTGAACGGAGCATGAATGACGGATCGCTTAAGGACCGGAGCCAATACGGATTATTTTTCAAGGGTTCTCTTCCGACATATCCCGCACGCAGATCTTTCTGGAGTGTGTTCGTTAGTGTCGATTTACCCACGGCGATGGCGCCTATCGAGCCGATGTGTCGTTGCGATCTCGGAACAGATTTGTAAATTTTGTTCAACTCTCCGATATCATGTTTATGCGCCATAAGATCAAAAAGCGTTTCAAACAATAATCTGTCGTTGTCGGGAAGGCCGGAAATTTGTTCCTGCGTATAGCGTCTGCATTCCGCAAAACCGAGAGATTTTTTTTTATTCGGAAGACCGGACGCATCTTGTTCCCATTTATGAATGCGGGCAATTGTAAAGTTCAGATGAGATCTGAATACGCTCGATTCTTTTGACTCGGGTTTTGCTGCTTCTGGTTTCATGATTTTCCGAACGTTATTGTATACAAATCATTACTCAATTTTCAAGGATAAATCAAGCAATGCGGATGAATTGCCGAAAATTTAAGCGGCGGGTTTAAGAATTTCCGTACGGAATGATATACTTCTTACACACGTATGAATATCGGCGTATTTGATTCGGGTCTTGGAGGGCTAGCCATTTTAAGAGAGCTTCTGAAGGCGCTTCCGGAATATGACTATATGTATCTGGGAGATAATGCACGCGTACCGTACGGAGGCCGTTCGTTGGAAGTCATTTATGAATTTACCCGGCAGGCGGTCGACTTTCTTTTCCGTAATAACTGTGTTCTTGTCATACTCGCGTGTAATACCGCAACTGCCGCAGCTTTACGAAAACTTCAGCGGGAATATCTTCCTTCCGCATATCCCGGTCGCCGGATTCTGGGAGTGATCCGTCCGACTGCGGAAGCGGTTGCCGAAAGCAAAGCGAAACGCGTCGGAATTCTTGCGACAAAGGCAACGGTTTTGTCCGAAAGTTTTGTAAAAGAAATTAATAAGATCAATCCTCGCATACGGGTATTTCAAAAAGCAGGTCCTCTTTTGGTGCCTTTTATCGAAGAAGGGGAGGTCGGATCTCCCGCGTTTTCAATGGTGTTGAAAAGTTACGTAAAACCCCTGCTGGGTAAAAAAATCGACAGCCTGGTTCTTGCATGCACGCATTACGAACTGGTACGGCAGCGTGTCCGGAACCTGCTCGGTCCCGGAATCCGGGTGTTTGCGGAAGGACAGATAACTGCGGAGAAGCTCGGGGTATATCTGCAAAGACATCCCGGGATCGGACAAAGTTTATCAAAAAAATCGAAAAGGGTTTATCTGATCACCGATTTCCATAACGACTATCTCGGCAGAATGAAATTGTTTTTGGGACAGGAGAATATTTCGGATATGCCGGAGCGTGCGGTTATTGATGCAAAAGACTGAAAGTCCGTCCGGACAGAGAAAGCAGCTTAAGCCGAAGGTCTTCCTTGCGGTTTTGTTACATATGCCCGGTTGTTTGTTCGGCGCGGCGCATGGTTAAAACTTTGAGGGCGAGGAGTCGCGTTTGGTGTAGGAGTTATTGTAGGTGATTTTCCGGCCGCTGTAACGCATACTTCAGAACCAACCTGCACGGGCAAATTATATTCGGCAATTTTGCTCGTTTCTCCGTATTTATGAATGACTCCATCAGTGTCGATTATCTCAATTGCGGTAGCTATTCCTCCCAACTGGGTTGGCGGGCGTGTACCGTATTTTTTTTGCCAGGTTTCGGCAGCTCCTTTACCGGCTTCGTCGACAGTTGCACACATATTTATTTCATCAGGACTTCCCTGTGTGGGCGTAGCTTCACGCGTTGCTGTTGCGGAAACTTTAGTTGGTGTTTTGGTGCCCGCAAGCCTTGTTTGTATCACCTGCATGGCGGCTGCGTCTTGTGGGGAAAGCGTGGGTTCCGGCGGAGCAGAACAACCGCTTATTGCCAGTGAAGTAATCCCTAACGCCATAAAAGTCGCGGCAACCAATGCTTTGGGATATTTTCCAATTATATCAACTCCTTTGCCTAAAGCAGCCTGCATGATATGGCCTGCTTTCTGCATTGATTGCGCAAATTGAAGAAAACTCATTTCCGGCATTAAAACTCTGGAATATTCTGCCATAGAAATCCTATTATACGGGATACATCGGTAAAAGTCAAGCCTATAGTATACATCATTCTGCAATGTACGGTTTTGTTACAAATCAAGCTTAGTTCTTCTGCGTACGTATTTTTCTTCTGTTTTCGGCTTTGAAGAAAGAAATACGTCAACCATCTGTGTTGAGTTGTCAAAGTCCGTATAATCCGAGGCCAAAGCAAGAACATTGATGTTATCGTCTTCTTTTGAATGACTCACCTGTGCGGGGTTTATTCCCAGCGTACACCTGATTCCCTTAAATCTGTTTGCCATGATGCTGACGCCGGCCCCGGATCTGCAGATTACGATGCCGCACGAATCTTCGGGTTTTTGCAGGACGGTTTCGCAGAGCTTTTTGGCAAAATCGGGATAATCGTCAATAGGATCATATTGGAGATTACCGATATCCACGATGCGGATATTTTTGTTTTGGAGATATTCTATCAACTTATTTTTAAGCTCAAACCCTCCATGGTCTGATGCGATAAAAATAGTCATGGTTTACCATGAGTGTAAAAGAAATTCCGCAAAAAAGCAATGAGGTTAGATCGAAAGTATATTGAGGAACGAAGTGAATAAAGACTGATTGGTATTGAGTATCTGGCCCGATTGTGCGGATAGGGTAACCTGGGTTTGCAGAGAAATCGGGAACAGTCCGAAAAGTTTTTTGTGTTTGTATCCTTCAACCTGATATACCAGTTGATTGTTTTCTGTTTGTATCTGAATTTTCGCCTCGGATGAAGCGTTGTCAAGCAGGCCTTTGTCCGAAATAACGCTTGCCGCCTGATCCGGTAAGACGGTAAGTGTTTTGACCCCGGAAGGAGTGGTTACGGTAAGCTGTTTTGTTGAAGGGTTAATTGATACGGGAAATTTGATGGTTGCCTGTGCCTGACCTTTCTGAATTTTCATTTCGTTTTCCGCCTCTCCCGTTGATATTTTGACCGGGTCTGTTTCTGTTTCCATCTTGAATTCTTTTTGTTTTTCCTGAACCTGCTCTCTATTTTTTTCCTTTACCTGAACATTCAGTTCTTTGCTGTCTCCGGTGTTTTCCAGCTTGATCTCTTCTATGTTTTGTTCCTCAATCATTTTTGGAGTAGGTTTTATTCCGGGAGACAAGGTGGGTTCCGGAGTATTGGTTTGTTCCTGATCGCTTCCGCGCGTCTGAGTCTGAGCTCTGTTTTCTTCACCGTCCTGCTCTCCAAGCACCTGACCCTGAGTAAATACAAGACTGCCGTTTGAGTTCAGGTTCCAATCCGCACGTACCGGAGTCTTGGTATATAATAACAATGCAAGTAT
>JBJKRW010000118.1:0-15356 GCA_046704445.1 Microgenomates group bacterium | reverse complement strand
CATAGATGAACCATATTCTTCCAAATTCCACGGCGGAAGAACGCGAAATTTAGTGCGAAGCCACATTGTTTGATTTTCTTCCCAAACCTCCAATGATTCGTTTCCGCTTCGTATGGTTTTCAGCCGTTCTCCAAGATAATGTGTAATGAACCAGGCGGTTCCAAGCGCCGCATGCATGCCAAAAGGACATTCTTCAACAGGATTATATATTTGTACGCTTCCTTTTTTTATGTCATTGATAAAAACAGTTTCGCTGTAGCCAATTTTTTTAGCAAGAGTTTGTCTTTGTTGAGGATCAAGGAGACGTTGTTCGTCGGGAACGATTCCTAATGGATTGCCAAAACGGTTTTGTCCATCGACAAATACCCGTACGGTATGTACCTTATGCACTTTGTCCATAGCCTATATCAATTGTTTGAACAAATGTTGCCTCAAATAGCGGACATTTCTTTTATTTGTGGCAATGTCAAGATCGATGTTAATTCCGTTTGCACTGCCCAGTCTTAACCTGATAATGTATACCGTACCGTTGATTATTATCGGAAATGGGGTAATAAGATTGCCGAATATCGTTTTCGCGTACTCAATAATTTGTTTTTCAGATAATGTCGAATCAATATCAATCTGGATATGCGGAAGCCAATAATTAACCCACCTGTCCGAGGTTTTTTCCACGAGTACAAATTCGAGCATGGGTTTTTCCCATTCCTTTGAATTCCCGATAAAAAGCCATACGGTTTCATCACCGGATTGTTCTTCATATGCATGGAAACCCGTATTCCGTACAAGCTTGATCAAGCGATTTTTTTCTTCTTGTTGTGAAGATACCCTGTAGCAAAATCCGACATGATTTAATCTGACAATCGATTTATGTATGTTGAGAAGGCGGATCAATTTGCGAAACAAAGCGGGTTGAATCATCTGGTCTCTGAGCGGACTTTTGAGGGAGTTCAATAAAGGACAAATATCTCCGACAGGAGTCAGTATACAGTTGCCGGCGATCTCAAAAAGGGCCTGATCCGGCAAATCGATATTGGCGTCTTGATGCAGGAATTGCAGTATATGACGGAGTGGTTGTATGAAGTTGTGGTTCATTAATTACAATTATAGCCGATTAATCGACAATATTGTCCAGGTACTCTTCCGAGATAAAGAAAGATAAAATTATATTAAAAAGCTGATGAGTCTCGACAGAATGTGGTAGGAGCGGGATTCGTTCCGATAAATGCGGGGAACCGTATCAAATTCGGTTGGTAAAATAGTAACTTCTACTTGTAATGGTCGCATGGAATGAGTATAGATGGGGCATATGAAAAAATATAAATGCCCGAGGTGTTTAACCACTTTCAAAGTTATCCGTTTCGGTTATCGAGGAAAGACGATCAGGTTGTTTTGTAACGGTTGTCAAAAATCATTTTCTTTTAATCCTCACTTTCTCGATAAAAGATCAATCCTCTACGATCATCTTGATGGACTATCATTTCGAAGCCTGGCTAATAAGTACAAGGTCTCCCATATGAAAATATGGAGAATCTGTCAGGAAGAACTGGCAAAACTACCTAATAATAATCAATTTACTTTTAACTACTGTAACAGATTCTCCCAGATATTTGTCTTCGATGGGAAATACTTTAATGTAGCTGAGTCTCCTCATAATTGGGTATTACTTTGGGGGATAGATTACTTTAAACACGATATACCGGTATTTACCATTGCACCATCCGAAAACTATCAGAACTGGAGAAAACTGTTTTCATACTTTCGAATATTAACAGTCTATCCTAGACTTTTAGTCTGTGATGATAATATCAATCTTAAAATGGCTGCTAGATCAGCTTTTCCCGCCGTTAAAATACAAACTTGCTACAATCACTTCAAAGAAAACATTAGGCGGGATTTGGGAGTTCGATCAGATAACTTTTATCAACCGTTTATGAGAAAAGTTGAATCAATACTTGATTCGTCAAATAAGCTGTCTGATGAAAATTTCAATAAATGGTTATGGGTGCTATACAGAGATTTTAGTAGCGACTCTTTGTGTAAACAGATATTAATTAATATTGAAAAATATAAGACAGAACTATTGGCTTATCGAGGTATTCCTCAAGCACCACTGACCAATAATATTATCGAAGGATTAAACGGACACCTTGAAGGAAGACTGCAAAAGTTAAGATCGTTTCAAACGATCGAACATGCTCGTCTTTGGTTTAATGGCTATGTTCTTAAACGAAGATATACCAAATTCACCGATTGTCGCGGTAAGTTCCGCTATCTTAAAGGTAAAACAGGGGTACAGATGACAAAAAAAGAGCGGGTTACTCTACCGCTCTATTTCTAACTCAAACCAACCGTTTTTGTTACGCTTCTGTTGCCGTCTGACCCCAATCGTGCTGCGGGGCTTGGATTCGGACCAAGATAGACAGCTCCAAAGGCTGTTGTCCTACCGTTAGACGACCCCGCATGTTAAGGCAGATATATTTTACAAAATCCGGAGGGGTTTTACCATTGAAACAGGGCGTCAAAAAGACGCCCTATCCGTATTGTAGTGCGAGTTAACTTTACTGAATCATGCCGTTCTGATTCACGACTACCGCGAAATCATCGCGTTTGTTCATGTCCGTTGTTCCGCTTGCATCATCCCGGTGATTCATTTCGACAAAATATAGCGACTGTCCCGATTTGACCGTATATTTCTGTGCCGTGTATCCGGATTCCGTCGGAGTCAGACTGACCTGTGTCGATCCGTCAGCCATGGTCTTTGTTGTCAGATTAAAACCGACTAACGCTGCTTTTGCATTACTTGAGAGTTGGCCGGGATATATGAGTACGGCATTAGAAGCAAATGGCGTTGCAGACAATTTCTGTCCTTTTAGCGAGGACCGATTTGATCCCTGTCCGGGTTTTCTTGAGGGGGCTCCGGAGACAACAGTTCTTTGCTGCGTGGTTCCCATGACCTCGCTGTTTTCCTCCATTCCACCTCCCTGTTTTCCAATAAAGTAAAAAGCTCCTCCCGCGATCACTACACCGGCTATAATGCCGATCAAAAGATTTTTGTTCATAACTCGTATTTAATTAGTAAAAGATAAATTTCATTATACCAAACTGAAGAAATGCTGAAATAAATATTTCATCGCAATATATATAATAAGGTTATGCGAAGAAAACCGGTTAAACTCGTAGTATATGTTCCGGTTGCGTATGCGGACAATAAAAAGAAAAATATCCCATAGTTCTTATTGACAAATAAGAGAGCTCCGCGTATACTGTCGTACATATGTTATTTTTCCGTCTTCCAACCAATCAGAAAATTAACGGAGTCTCCGCCCAAGGAGATGCCGCTGATTGTGCGTTGGAAAACGGATAAACTTAGTTAAAAATTTTCAAGCACAACCAGCCAAAAGGCTGGTTTTTTTATATCTTCCGGTTTTTCCGTGTCTGGATTCCCGGGGGTAAAATCCGCAGTTCCGTCTGATGAGACGGAATACAAAAAAATGATTAGAAAGCTGTATTTACAACTTGTTTCGGCGAAAAACGACAATACCATCGTGCGGTATTATTTGTATATTTTTTTCAAGGATTTTGCCTTTTTCTCCGCGGTATTGGTCCCGTTTTTTACCGGCTGGGGGCATATTTCTTTGTTGCAGGTTCAGATACTCCAATCATGGTTTATGCTGTGCTGGTTTTTGCTCGAGGTTCCTACGGGAGCGGTCGCTGATTTTTTGGGCCGAAAATATTCCCTTGTATTGGGAAGCGTAACCTGCGCATTGGGTGCGGCGCTTTACGGGAGTATCCCTAATTTTTTTGTGTTTATGCTGGGTGAGTTTATTTTTGCCTTGGGGAATGCTCTGATGTCCGGAGCGGATTCCGCGCTGATCTATGATACGTTGAAAGAACAGGTTAGGGAAAAGGACAGTAAACGTATCATGGGTAAGGCCTATTCGTTTTATCTTTTGGGTATTCTGGTTTCCGCTCCCATGGGAAGCGTGATCGCTTCGAAGTTCGGATTGAATGCACCGATGTATCTTTCGGCAATTCCTTCTTTGGCCGGAGCGGCAATCGCATTAACCATGAAAGAGCCTTCCGTACACGGATCACGATCCGAATCGAACCGTTATCTTGATGTGATCAAAAAAGGGTTTGTTTTTTTCAGGGATCACAAGATACTCCGCCTGATGGCATTGGACGGAATCCTGGTTGCGTCTTCCGCATACTTTGTCATTTGGCTGTATCAGCCGATTTTGGAATCTCTTCATGCTCCTGTATATTATTTCGGCTTTTTTCATGCATTAATGGTGGGCGTTGAGATGCTGGTATCGTACAATTTTACTCGTTTGGAAGAGTTATTCGGTTCGGCAAAATCGTTTCTCGGATTTTCGGCGCTGGTGACGGCCATTGCATTTTTCCTCGTTGCGGTTTTTCCCACAAGGGAGACGGTAATTCTGTTATTGATTTTGGGCGGAGGTTTTGGCCTGACGCGTCTGGAATATCTGGAAATTATTATGAATAAATGGATCCCGTCGGATAAGCGGGCGACCGTTTTGTCGTCGGTTTCAATGTTCAGGCAGTTTGCGCTTGTGATCCTGAATCCTGCGGTAGGGTTGATGGCGGATCATTCGTTGAGAGGGGCCTGTATATTTGTCGGCTCATTGTCCCTGATCATATTTCTGTTTTCCCCGCTGGAGAAAAAAATGCTGGAAGAATAATCTATGCGTTATAATTAACACATGAGAAAATCCGGTTTGCCGAAATTCCGGCAGATGAGTTTCGGGCTTCAGGAATCAAAAGAAAAACTCCGCTGGTTGTCGCATACGGGAATAGAAATGGTCAACAGATGCGGCCGCTGTTTTTATCTGGCGTATAGATACAAGATAAGGCAACCCGAGGGTATACAGTCGAGATTGGCAAACAGGTTTGACATCGTCCTTAAGAATTATTTCGACGGTTACCGGAAACAGGGGAAGATTCCTCCCATGGTAAAAGGAAAACTGCCGGGTCAGCTGCAGAATCCGTTCAAAGAAAAATACTTTACGAGGATCAACGATTCGTACGGATTCTGGGGAAAGCTTGACGAATGTATGGTCAACGACGGCTTGCATATTCCCGTCGATTTTAAAACCTCTTCGAGCGATCCGCGCGAAAAGGATATTCTGGATGCATACAGGCATCAGATAGACGAATACGTGTTGTTGCTCGACCAGAATCATCTCCGGACAGCAGGGTACGGATATCTGATTTTTTTCTTTCCGGATTTCAGCGATGACGTGCATAACGGATTTCCGATGGTAACGCATATCAAAAAAATTGAGGCGAATCCTTCCGCGGCAAAGAAGCGCATCCAAAAAGCCATTGAAGTTCTTGAAGGGAATTTGCCGGATCCGGCCGAAGACTGTCCGTTTTGTTCATGGTTTGAAACGGTCAAGCAATACTATATATAATACCTATATGAACTTACTCATACGGCTCGTTATCAACGGGTTTGCGGTGATGGTGACGGCATATCTTCTGCCCGGTGTGCACGTGAGAGATTTTTTCACCGCCGTTGTGGTATCGCTGGTGTTGAGTATTATGAACATGGTGGTGAAACCGGTTCTTATTCTTCTCACGTTGCCCGTAACCATCCTTACCCTTGGATTGTTTTATTTTGTCATCAACGGCATCATGGTATTTGTGGCGAGTCTTGTGGTTCCCGGATTCACGGTCAAGAACTTCCTGTGGGCAATATTGTTTAGTCTGATACTGTCTGTGGTCAACGGTGTGTTTCATTTGCTGAGCAGATAATGAAATTCAAGCTTCCGGTGATACTGATATTATTCGTATGCGCAGGACTTTTAATATTTTATTTACACGCGAAGCAGAACGAAAAATACCAAAAACCGTTACCAATTCATTCCGATTCCATGATCCAGATATACAGTTCGGCATTTTTACAGGGAGAGGATATTCCGAAAAAGTTTACCTGCCGGGGCGACAATGTCAATCCGCCTCTTTCATTCGATCGCATACCTGAGTCGGCAAAGAGTCTTGTATTGATTGTGGACGATCCGGATGCGCCCATGGGAGTGTGGACCCATTGGCTCGTATGGAATATTGATCCTAAAGCGGATCACATCAACGAACATACCGTTCCCGACCATGCGGTTTCCGGAACCAACGATTTTGGTACGGAATCTTACGGCGGTCCGTGTCCTCCGTTTGGCACGCATCATTATTATTTCCGGCTGTATGCGCTCGATACCGTATTGTCGTTACCCAAGGGAAGCAAAAGGAAGGAGCTCGAAAAAGTCATACAGGGGCACGTTCTTGAACAAGGAGAATTGATGGGAATTTTTTCCAAAACTTAGATATAGTATAGATATTATGAACGACCAGATTATTTGTCCTCACTGCAAAAAATCCATACCGCTTACGCAGGCTTTGTCACATGAATTGAAGGAAAAGCTTCAAAAGGAGCAGGTAACGGAACTTGCCGAGGAAAAAAAACGTCTGAATGAAGAAGCAAAGAAATGGCGCGACGAACAGCTGAAAAAGCTTGAGGAACGGGTTAAACGGGAAGCGGAATATCAGCTGAAGGATGCGCAGAATGAAAAAGAGGAGCTGAAAAAACAGAATTCCCTGCTGCAGGAACAGCTTCTGGAGCTCAATAAAACATTGCGGCAGATGAGGAACGACAGGGAACAGGAGAAGGTAGAATTCGAAAAAAAACTCGGCGACGAACAGGAAAAGATCCGGCAAAATGAGCAGAAACGTATAGACGAGGAATACCGTCTGAAAATGTCAGAAAAGGAAAAACAGCTGTCCGACGCTTTGAAAGTCAACGACGAGCTGAAAAGAAAACTTGAGCAGGGTTCGCAACAGACTCAGGGTGAAGTGTTGGAGCTTCAACTGGAAGAAACCATAAAGAAAGAATTTCCGCTGGACGAAGTGCAGGAGGTTCCCAAAGGAGTGAAAGGCGCGGATATAATTCAGATAGTAAAAAACAGATTCGGAAAAGAATGCGGTTCGGTGATTTGGGAGCTGAAGCGCACAAAAGCATGGTCGCATGACTGGATCCGGAAACTCAAGGATGATCAGAGAACCGTCAATGCGGAGATTGCCGTATTGGTTTCGAACGTGCTTCCTCCCGAGACCGCGCATTTCGGTTTGAAAGACGGAGTCTGGGTTTGCACCTATGATTCCGTGTTGGGATTGACCGTCATGCTGAGGGACAGTTTGATTAAAATCCAGGGAGTCCGGTCTTCGGTTGTGGGCAAGGATGAAAAAAAGGAAGTTCTCTGGAATTATTTGACAGGAGTAGAATTTAAGCAGAGAGTTGAAGCAATTTATGATGCATATTCCCAAATGCAGGAGGATATAGAAAAGGAAAAGCGGTGGTTCAGCCTCAAATGGGCAAAACAGGAAAAACAGACGAGAAAAGTAATAGACAGCGTTCTTGGCATGAGCGGGGACCTGCAGGGAATTATCGGCAAATCGCTTCCGGAAATCAAGGGATTCGAATCATTGCCTGCCGGTCAAGAAACGCGGAAAAAGGAAAAAAAACCTGACGACACTCTTTTTTGATTATGAACAGTAATAGCGTTGACGACATATTTCATATAGCTTCCCGGATTATTTTTGTGGTGCCGGTTGCGGCGGTTATTATCGCTTTGATAATGAAATTTTCAGGGCAGCCCGTAACGCAAAGTTCCGAAACAAACGCATTTCCTACGCCGACCGTAATGAAAGTTGCGCCGGTAAAACAGAAAACGGCAACGCCGTCTGCGGGACTGAATCTGAACGGACCCCTGGTATGCGGAATTTCTTCAAATGAAGCGACCGTATCCGCCTACATTTTGAACAGGGAGATTTCCGGTTCGGTGACCGCAGGTCATTCGATTTCCGATATGTTGGTAAAAGGAGATTGTTTATATAGTTGGAATAAGGGAGAGTACACCGGAACAAAATTCTGCGGTATTTCTCCCTATCTCAATTTGCTCGAGTCCATGCCCGTTGAAAATTTTCTGAACGACAGTTTTATCTCGTCCATTCTGCCCGGAATTTTTGGTCAGCAAAATCAGTCCCAAACAGGCGAAATCACTACTTTTCTTAAGGCGTTTACTTCATGCAAAAAGCAGAATATTCCCGATACCTCGGTATTCAAACTTCCCGAAACGGTTCTTTTCAAAGCAGCCTCCGGACCATAAAAAAAGCCCTGGCTATGACCTACTTTCCCCAGCTCCGCTTTGGAGTGAGTATCATCGGCGCTGACTCGTTTCACTTCCTTGTTCGGGATGGGGAAGGGTGGTGCCAAGTCGCTCTGATAACCAAGGCCCTTATAGTATATAATATGAAGTGATGGAAAACAAGAACCAGTCCCATCTTGTAATGCACTCTTTTTGTCTCTATCCGGACGTTAAATTCGAGACCCAGGGCCAGGATGAAAAAATAGTTCTGGTGCTTCGCGCGCATCCGTTTACGCAGATTCCCTGGGTTTTCAATACGTTCGTTGCCCTGTTGATACTGGTGTTGGTTAATTTTTTTGCCGCGCCGATTCTTACTCTCGGGCAAAAGCTTTTTCTGAACTTTTTCGGCCTGGTTTTTATACTATCCTATATATGGTTCAATATTCTCAGCTGGTTTTTCAACGTGGGAATCGTGACTACGGAACAGGTGGTTGATATCGATTTCAGCAGTGTGTTATACAAAGAGGTCAGTGCGGCAAAACTGCATCATATTGAGGATATTACGTCAAAAAGCGGAGGATATTTCGAGTCGCTCTTTAACTACGGCGATTTGATCATCCAGACCGCCGGGACTGCAGAAAATATCGAATTCCTGAACATTCCCAAACCGTCCGAGGCAATAGAAATTCTTAACGGTTTGTTGGGGAAAGAATAATATGTCACTTGCGGATGTACTGGCTATATTGGAAAACCATAATTTTATCGCGATTTTCTTTAAGTCCGTCGCCATTCTTCTTTCCGTGCTTTATCTTTTGTACGGTCTGGTCATTTCCAAGCAGACGCAGGTCATGAACGATACGCTTGAGGTGAACGGAAGCAAAATCATTACATTCATATCTTCGCTGCAGATCACCATTGGACTGTTACTCGTCCTGTCGGCTATAGTATTATTATGGTAATGTTCCAGAAAGAAATCGCATTTTATCTCGGTGAAGAAAAATCTGACGGATTTACCGGATATATCGCGGAAGACGGCTTGTTTCTTATCCTTGAGATACCGGAAGGTCTTACCGCCGAAACGGGCAGGGAACTTCTTAAAAAATTGAAGGAAAAACTTCTTGCTGTCCGGGTGGAGAAGCTTGCGGATTTTGAGCATCATATTGTCGAATCGATCACAGAGATAAATCTTCCGTCGGGATTTTCGCTTGCCGCGGGCTTATTGAAAGACGAAATTCTTTATCTCAAATCAATAGGCGAAGGGGAAATATATATCCACAGGAATAATCAAAGCGCCCTCATTATTGCCGGTGACGAAAGCGCATCCGGATATGCGGAAATAAAAGATCTGTTTATTTTTACCACCATGCATTTCACCGGGATACTCGGAGGGTTGTCCGAACTGAAGAAAATATTTGATCATCGAACACCTCATGAAATCGTCGATGAGATCACGCCGAAGCTGAAAAGCAAGGATGAAGCGGGAGCCGTCTCGTTGTTCGTTGAATTTAAGCAGGCAGAAGAATCAAATATGATTGCCGGACCCGAGGGCCAAACGGAAGAAATACAGATGGCTGTTCCGCAGG
This sequence comes from Microgenomates group bacterium, assembly GCA_046704445.1. Lineage (GTDB taxonomy): Bacteria > Patescibacteriota > Microgenomatia > UBA1406 > GWC2-37-13 > JBJKRW01. The sequence continues at coordinate 5,611 of JBJKRW010000118.1, read as the reverse complement.
AAGAACCTCTGTTTGTATCCCATGTCAAACCATGGGAAAAACTGAGGTCGGCGATCCGGTCGAACTATATCCGCGCTCAACAGTATTCTCAACAGGGCGGGAGAAAAAAAACACTGACGTTTGCGGTTATGGTAATCGTGTGTATCATTTTTGTCTGGAGTGTCGGATTCGGTGTCATGAGGAGAAACGAAGCCTTGGCGGATCAGGAATTCCAAACGACGAAAGCTTCCGTAACACAGAAACTGCAGGAGGCGAATGATGTCGCGTATGTAAACCTTCCTAAGGCGCAGTCACTCATCGCCGACGCGAAAACGGAAGTGTCCGATTTAAAAAAGAAACTGGGAAATAAAAAACAGAGTGAAATCAACCAGCTTGATCAAACGATCACAGACCAGGAAAACAAGATAACAAAAAAAGAAGAAAAACCATATGCCGTTTTTTATGATTTGACGTTGGATAACGCAAAAGCAAGCGTGAGCAGAGGTTATCTGTCTTCGGATATTTATTATCTGTTGGATAAAGCTCAGGGATTTGTGTACAATCTTTCCCTTTCGAAAAAGTCAATTGACAAGGAGACAAACAATATCCTGAAAAAAGCGGATCTTATCGCCTCATATCAAAACGATATTTTCGTATATGTCGACGGGGAGGGAATATACAAGTTGACCGCGGCCGGCGTTTTGAGCAAAATTATCGACAATGATCCGGATTGGGGAAAGATTGCCGATATATCCGTCTATAACGGAAATCTATACCTTCTGGATACCGGCAAAAACGATATATGGAAATATCTGGTCGCGGAAAACGGCTATTCGGCAAAATCCTCGTATTTCAAAGAAAACCATCCTGATCTTTCTCAGGCAAACTCGATTGCGATAGATTCATCCGTATATATCGGGTTTCCGGATAAAATTCTCAAGTATACGGCCGGCGTTTCCGACGATTTCACCACTTCGTATCCGAATCCGAATACATCGATCGTAAAAGTAATTACCAACAAGGATCTTGATAAGGTGTATGCGTGGGATAAATCAAAAGCGTCGATTTATGTGCTCGGCAAAGACGGTTCGTACGAGAAGGAAATCAATGCCGGCATTATTGCGAAGTCGTCGGATTTCACGGTATACGACGGCAACGCTTATTTGCCGGAGGGTTCAAAAATATATCAGATAAGTGTTCAGTGAGCGGGGAGTTATTATCCGATCGGCGAATACCTTGGTCGCGTCAAGACCATGGATGAAGCCGGATAACAAAACGATATTCTACCTTTAAGCTACTCAGGCTCAATGCCTGAGTGTTTTATTTCGTAAAGTCGCTTTCCGTCTTCATGAATGAGCTTACGTCCGCGGCCGCAACTTCAAACAGGTCGGGAGAGACGGTAGTTTTCATATAGTAGGTGGTATCGTCTTTTTTGTAGAACTCCGCGGTTTTTGCCGTATTTTGTTCTTTGACGGTTATTGTCAGATCGGGATTTTCCAATGTCCGATCGGAGTTTTTCAGGATGTTTTGTGCCTTCAGGGTTTTCAGATCATTCGTAAAGAAATCGACGCGTTCGCGGATCGCCTTCTGCGAACCGATATACCAATCGGCATTTTTTTGTACAAGGGTAAGATCAATGCCGTCGTGTTGCAATTCTATGCGGCTTACCTTGGATTCGTCGTTTACGAAATGAACCGAAAGATCCCGGAAATCCGTGGAAGCAAACGTGTCTGTGAATCCGCTCGCCACGAATATATTATTCGAGTCGCCGAGCTTGACGTAATTTGCATCCAGTCCGGCGGTATTTCCGACATATAATACATACGATTTTTTACCCTGGTATGCGGTAAGTTTTTGCGGACCGATTCCGTAATCACCCTGTTTCTGTTTGTTTTCGGAAACGGTTTCCCCGATCTGAAGATCGTGAAGGTTTTGTATAAGCGTGTTGATTTTATTTTCATCCGCACGGTATTCAATGCCGTCCTGTGTAACAAACCAGGCGCCGCCTTTTTTGTACAGGTTTGTGTTTTGTGAGTTGTTCCGAATATCCAGTTTGTCCACCGAGTTTGCCGAAAGCGCACCGAACGCCGGAGTCCGTCGGGCGGCAAAATATTGCGTAATCCGATTTTTCCCCACGAAGATTCCGATAAGAACGAGCAGGAATATCAACAGAATAAGCAGTCGCAGTGAATTTGTTTTCATAAGGTGTAAAATATTATAGACCATCCGGCTTATGATGTGAAGAATAATTTGGATGATTCATCGTATGTCCATTTCAAATAAAGACAAGGAGCTTATTCGCAGGATTTATCGGCGTGACGAAAAGACTCTCCTTGATTTTTACCATACGTATCACCAGCAGGTTTTTCATTACGTCAAACGGCAGATGCACGATTATCAGCTTGCGGAGGAAATTACCCAGGACGTTTTTTTTGACTTTATAGAAAAAGTCCGCGATTTTCATTTTGAATCATCGGTAAAAACATATTTGTTTTCCATCGCAAAGTTCAAGATAATCGATACCATTCGGAGAAAAAAAGTAAAAAAAATTCTGTTCTCCGCGCTTCCGTCTTATGTGGTAGAGGGACTCCGCACGATTTTTATTGAGGATGAACTCGATCAGAAAGAGCTGCAGAAAAAACTTCACAAGGTTTTCGATAAACTTCCGAATGAATACCGGCTGGTTCTACGACTCAAATATATTGAGGAGGAAAAAGTTAAAAGCATCGCCAAAAAAATGTCGCTCGGGTTCAAGGCAACGGAAAGTCTGATTTTCAGGGCGAGAAAAGCGTTCATTAAATTATTTCATGCAACGGAATGACCTATGAAAAAAATAGAATTCAAGCTGAAAAAACAATATCATGAAGTATTCTCCCTGGAGCCGAATGATTTGGGACAGTCTTCATTGACTCAACTGTACAAGTCGTTTACTTCGCCCCTGAAAAAGATGCCTTTTTATATCATTGTTCCCCTTGCGTTGTTGAGTGCCGTTTTATTATATGTCCTGTTCGGTCAACTTATTGTAAAACTGGCAAGTCTTTTACAGTATGGATTTTAAAGAAGAAATAATCCGTTTAATTGCCGCATGCATCATTGTATTTAAACGTAGTGTGCGTCTTGTCAGTTCTCCTTACGTGACGATGAGAAGCATATCTGCGGAAAAGAACGCGTACCAGTTACTGATAATTTTTTTTGCGGTATTTTCGTATTTTTATATCGCCAACGGCATCAAACACTTTGTTATTCACCCCGTATTCATTTTTTTGCTTACGGTCGCCCAGTTCATAGTTACCGTGTTGTTTTTCTATTCGCTTTCAAAACTCTTTTCCGGAAAATCCTCACTTTCAAGCTTTGTCTATACATTTGCTTACGGATTAGTGCCGACGCTGGTATGGTTCAGCATAAATACGTGGCTGTATGAGGTGTTGCCTCCTCCGAGAACCGCTTCACTACCTGGAAAATCTTTCAGCATCGTATTTGTCGCATTTTCCGTCAGCGTACTTTTGTGGAAACTTATTCTGGTATACCTGGGAATAAGGTTTTCCTCAAAAAGGAATTTTTATTCGATCGTGTATATGATCGTTCTGTATATGTGTGTATTTCTGCCTTACACGGTTTTTATGTACCGTATGCATTTTTTCCGCGTACCGTTTATATGATTTATTGTTCTGCAGGGAAATGATTTGGGGGTTTTTGACGACTAATGTAATATGAACCTCAGAGATTGCAAGGATGTCGGGGAACGGCGTTTGGCCTTGGAGAGCGCTTTGAAATTAAAACTGCAGAAATTGGGTGATGTGTTTGTCGATGATCCTTCGCGCGTGCACTGTGAAAATCTTGTCGGGGCGATTTCCGTTCCGTTAGGGATTGCGGGTCCTCTTAGGCTGACGGGAGATCACGTCGACGGAGAGTTTTATATTCCTCTTGCGACTACGGAAGGAGCATTGGTGGCGTCGGTGAGCAGAGGATGTAAGGCAATTTCACGCTCGGGAGGCGCGGTTGCCGCATGTCACAGGGTTGGAACAACCAGGGGACCGGTGTTTAAGACGGGTTCGCTTGCAAAAAGCAAAACCCTGTATGCGTGGATCAGGCAACATTCAGATGAGATCGGGGATATTGCGGAAAAGTCTTCCTCACACTTGCGTTTTAAGAAATACGATATCCGGACCGCGGGCGAATACGTATTTTTGCGTTTTTATTTTGATACTCAGGATGCGATGGGTATGAATATGGTAACTATCGCAACGCAAAAAGCAGTTTCGTTTATTGAACGGAAAACGGGCATATCCTGTCTGTCATTGGCCGGAAACTATGATGCCGACAAAAAACCTTCATGGCTTAACTTCATCAATAACCGGGGACTCAAAGCGTGGGCAGAGGCAACTCTGACAAAACAAACACGTGGAGATGTGTTGAAAACTTCGGCGCAGCACATGTGTGACGTGTGGCTTGCGAAATGCATGGTCGGATCGGCAATGAGCGGTTCAATGTCTTTCAACGCCCATTTTGCCAATGTGAGCGCCGCGGTTTTTGCAGCCACCGGACAGGACCTTGCCCATGTTCCCGAAGCAAGTATGGGTATTGTGACGATGAAACCGGTGAAGTCCGACGGACTGTATGTATCGGTATATTTGCCCGACCTTATGCTCGGGACAATAGGAGGAGGAACAGGACTGGTAACCCAAACTCTTGCAAGAGACATTATCGGAATTCGGCATCCGGAAGAATTTGCCGAAGTAATTGCGGGCGCGGTTCTGGCGGGTGAAATATCTCTGATTGCCTCATTAAGCGAGGGTTCGCTTGCCGCATCGCATCAGAAACTGGGGCGTTAACGAAGTGTTATACATAACGGATTTATTTTGGCGGGAATTGTGTCGTACGGTTTTTATATTCCAAGATTCAGAATAAAAATTGAGGAGCTTGCTCATGTGTGGGGAAAAAATCCGGAGGACGTAAAAAAATCACTCAATATTTCCGAAAAAACCGTAGGAGCCATAGATGAGGATTCGTTGACCATGGCGTTTGAATCTGCGTCAATGGCTCTTCAGGATTCTCCCGTGTTATTGCGGGATATCCGGGGAGTGTTTTTCGGCTCAGAAAGTCCCCCGTACGCGGTAAATCCCGCTTCAACCATTCTGGCGGAATTCTTGGGAATAGAGAGGAACTATATCGCGTCCGATATGCAGTTTGCCTGTAAGGCGGCGACGGGAGCGATGATTCTTGCAGCGGCAATGATCGAATCGGAAAGGTTTCCCAATGTGTTGATATCCGCAGCCGATAAAGCCACGGCAAAACCTCACGACGCCCTTGAGTACAGTGCGGCATCCGGGTCGGCAAGTTTTGTACTCGGGAACCGGAATGTGCTTGCAGAAATCGTTGATTATACGACTTTTTCTTCTGACACTCCCGATTTTTGGAGACGGGAAGGGATAAGGTATCCGTCACACGGAGGAAGATTTACGGGAAAACCCTCATATTTTTTCCATATTCAGGAAGCGTCCAGACAGCTTCTCCGCAAAACAAAACGCCAACCTTCGGATTTTGCACATGCGGTGTTTCATATGCCGAACGGGAAGTTTCCTCAGGTAGTTGCGCTGGGATTGGGATTTGACAGGGAGAAACTGGAGTTTTA
>JBJKRW010000117.1:0-7835 GCA_046704445.1 Microgenomates group bacterium | reverse complement strand
ATCTTGTATGCGTCATACGCTGATGCGGCAAGAATTGTCGGAACGGCAAGAAGAAACGAATAGACGGCCGAGTCTTCACGCGTAAAACCCATAAGCATCATAGTGATCATCACGATGCCTGCCCTTGATACGCCGGGAATGACTGCCAAAGATTGACCCAATCCGATCAATATCGCGATCTGCGGCGTTATCAGACTGAGATTTTTCTTTAACGGAATCTTGTCTTTTTTAATGAAATATTCAACGATGACAAATACGAAACCAACGATCACAAGCATTGCCAGAATAAGAGAATAAGCTTCAAAAAAATATTTTGTAATGACCTTATACAATACAAAACCTATCAAAGCGGTGGGTAAAAATGACAGGATTACATTCATGAGGAGTTTTTTGTGTTTTTTGGCGTACGTAAAATACAGCAGAATCACAGAAAGAATCGCTCCAGACTGTATCACCACCTCGTAAAGTTTCTGGAAGTCGGTTTGAGGAATCTGCATGAGTTTACTTGCAAAAATAAGATGTGCGGTTGACGAAATAGGAAGAAACTCGGTAACCCCCTCAACCACCCCCATTATAACCGACTGCATTATATTCATAGAATCTATAAATGAGAATGAATAAATGATAGCATATCACGTATCCCCTCGTTTGTCTTGCCCGAAACAAACAGACCGTTATTCCGATCCATTGCCGCTACTTTTTCTTTACCCGCCAAATCTATCTTATTGTATACGTGCTGTATGCGGTTATTGTCCACGCCCAATTCGGATAGAATATTGTCCACCACATCCATTTTTTCGAATATATACGGATCGGAAGAATCAATCACGTGAAAAATCATATCGGCGGAAAGTGTTTCCTGCAAAGTGGATTTGAATGCCTGAATCAGAAACGGAGGAAGATTCTGCATAAATCCGATGGTGTCGGAAACCAGCACCGAAGATTGCGACTGATGGTCAAGCTTTCCTACGTAACTTTCAAGCGTAGTAAAGACCTCATCTTCGGCATGTTTGGATTTTCCGGTAAGATTGTTGAATAAAGTCGTTTTTCCTGCGTTCGTATATCCCACGAGAGCCACTGTTTTCATGCCGGCGATTTTACGCTTATTTATGACGTTTTGTCTCATTTGCGCGAATCGGGAAAGTTTCTGTTCGATGACTTTTAATTTATCTTTTATCTGTCGTTTCATCAATTCAATGTTTGTTTCTCCCAAACCACGTGTTCCTATTCCGCCTCCTTGTCTTGATAAAAGCGTTCCTCCCAGTCCGTAAATTCTCGGACCAAGATGCTCCAGTCGCGCACGCTCAATCTGCAGTTTTGACTCGGTGGACTGCGCACGATGGTCAAAAATATTAAGAATCAAATCCACGCGGTCCCATACTTTGATATCCGGATTCTGACTCCACAATGTCTTTTCCAGCCTGAAAATCGTAGCAGGAGAGACGATATCGTCCAGCAGAATTACGCGTATCCTGTCCGCCGTAATGATTTGCCTGATCTGATCCAGCTTGCCTTTGCCGACGTATGTTGCTTCATTTGGTTTTAATCTGTGCTGTACGTCTTTTACCACAATGCTGCCGCCAAGGGTTTCGACAAGATGTTCCGCTTCATCAAACTTTGCAAGCTCTTCTTCCCTATGATCATGAGGTCCGATTACCTTAATCGCGAGACAGCGGAATCGATTGTTTACGTATGTATGCATGATTCTATGTATGCTCTACGATTATATGATACACCATATCGGAAAAAATAATATAGACCGTTCGCAAATGAATTTGCTGAGGATAAGTCTCCATTAAAAATGTTTTTATTTCGATAAAAATCGGGACAATCCCGCATAAGACGGGTATATAATACTATGCATGAAGATCGCGATAGTTCACGATCAACTTCGGGAATTCGGCGGAGCGGAACGCGTATTGGTCATACTCAAGAAAATGTTTCCTTCCGCAGACGTATATACGTCAACGTATGACAATAAGGCTCTTGGTGCTCACGCGGAAATAATGAAGAGATGGAATATACAAACGTCGTGGTTCGGCAGAATACCCGTCCTGAACGCGTTCTATTCTCCCCTGAGATTTCTTACGCCCTGGATCTGGGAAAGCCTTGATTTCGGCGGCTATGATCTGGTTATCTCTTCAACCGGAAGCTGGATGTGCAAAGGAATCAAGACCCGTACACCAACCGTCCATATCAGCTATGTTCACCATCCGCCCAGATATCTTTACGGATACGAAACCGCAGTCGAATGGCAAAAACACGCGCTTATCAAATTGTATGGAACGATTCTTAATCACTTTCTGAGAATTTGGGATTTTACCGCTTCACAAAGGCCGGATTATTTTATCGCAAATTCTATGGAAACCAAAAGAAGAATTCAAAAGTTCTATCGGAGAAACTCTACGGTTATCTATCCTCCAGTTCATCTTCCCGACAAAAAAATATTATTAAAGCGTCACAACAATAAAAACGGGTATTTTATTACGGTATCCAGACTGGCGCGAGCAAAACACGTCGACATTCTCATAAAAGCCGCAAACAAATATAAATTCGAATTGAAAATCGTCGGGACAGGACGCGACGAAAAATACCTTAGATCCCTTGCCAAACCCGGAGTAGAAATTCTGGGAAACGTTCCGGATAATAAAATGCCGGGTTTATATCTCGGCGCCCAAGCATTTTTATTTGCCTCGGTTGACGAAGAATTCGGCATCGCTCCGGTCGAAGCAATGGGATACGGCCTTCCTGTTATTGCGTTCAATAGCGGCGGACTTCCGGAAACGGTCCGGGAAGGATCAAACGGTTTTCTGTATAACAAACTTACTCCGGAATCGTTGTATGCGGCAATCGAGAAACTTTACGCATTGTCCCAATCCGGTTATTCCGCAATGGTTTCGGCCGCACGGAAAAAAGCCGAGTCGTTCAGTATAAAAGCGTTCAAACACAACATGAATACTTTCGTCAAAAAAGTACTCCGTTCACAGGGAAAGAAAAACAATAAATAATTCCCGCCTATTCATAACGGATTGCATCGATCGGAGAAAGATCGGCTGCTTTTTTTGCCGGAAACACGCCAAAGACAATCCCGATTGCCGACGATACACCGAGAGCAAGAAGCACCGACCATATATCAATGTATGCCGGAAACAGCGGTTGAATCAAAAACACGATGAGGTATGCAATTCCCAACCCAAGCAACCCTCCGAAAAAAGATAGCGCAACCGACTCCAGAATAAACATCGCCAGAATGTCGTTTTTACGGGCACCCAACGCACGGCGTATTCCTATTTCCTTGATGCGTTCCGTCACGGTCACATACATGATATTCATTATCCCAATACCGCCCACAATAAGAGATATCGCCGCAATCGCGATCAAAACCGTGTTCAAAATCGAAAAAATCGAGTTAATCGTGCTCAGAAGCTCTCCGGATTCCGTGACCGAAAAATCATCTTCCTTATACCGTTTCAACAGTGTTTTTTTTATGTCTTCTTTCAGCGTCGGAATGTCTATCCCGTTTTTCGCCTTAATATATATCGCGAAAAATTTTTTGTCCGGGTTCAATCCGAAAGCCGACCTGTAGGGAATAATCGTATGACTGTCTATGTCGGATCCCAAAGCTCCTCCTCCCTGTTTTTTCAGAACACCGATGACTTTATACCGCGTACCCTGAATTCTGACGTATTCCCCAATCGTTTTTCCGTTGACTCCAAACAGTTTATTTGCGATTTCCGCCCCCAGCACCGCCACCTTTGACGCCTTCTGATTATCATTGTTGGTAAAAAGTCTTCCGCGGTCTATCTCCAGATTCGTTACTTCGAACGCATCTCCTGTCGACGCAAGCAACGTCGAATATTGTGATTTATTCCTGTATTCAGCCTTCACTGTTTTGGTAAAAAAAGGGGCAAGTTTATTGATGTTCTTTATCCGTTTCAGTTTCAATACATCTTTTTCGTCAAACTGTATTCCGCCAATCAACCCCTGTCCCCCGTTTTGTCCAAATCCCTGTCCGGGCAACACCATAATCAGATTTTTTCCGAGGGTTTCAAACTGTTGGTCGATGTATTTTTTTAGCCCGAGTCCAAAAGCCATAAGAAGGACGACCGATAAAACCCCTATCAGTATTCCCAACGAGGTTAAAAAGGTCCGTCCCCTGTTACGCGCAAAATCCTCAAATGCGGATTTTATGACGAATTTGAAATTTTTCATGTGTGTATCTTCCCGTCACGGATCTCAATTTTTCTTTCGGTTTTTGCGGCGATACCCGGATCGTGGGTTACGATAATTACCGTAATCTTTTCTTTTTCGTGAAGGCTGTGAAGCAGCGTAAGAATTTCTGTTCCGGTCTTCGTATCAAGATTTCCCGTAGGTTCGTCTGCAAGAATAAGTTTCGGGTTCATGATCAACGCACGGGCAATTGCCACTCTCTGCTGCTGTCCTCCGGATATTTTGTTCGGATAAGAATGTTGTTTTCCTTCGAGGCCGAATCGCGCGATATAAAATTCCGCTTTTTCCTTCGGATCATATTCGAGCTGTTTTCTGGAGTAGATCGCGGGAAGCATAATATTTTCCAAAACCGTCAACTTGTTAATCAGATTAAACTGCTGAAACACGAATCCTACAAATTCGTTTCGCAACGAAGAAAGTTTGTCATCGTTCAACTTTGAGATATCCTGCGTGTCAATGAAGATCTTTCCTTTCGAAGGCTGGTCAAGCAAACCGATAATATGCATGAGCGTGGATTTTCCGCTTCCCGAAGGTCCGACAATCGACGCAAACTCCCCCTTTTTAATCTCAAGATTAATATTCTCAAGTGCAGTAAATACAAGTTCGTGATCAAGCTGATACTGTTTCCATACACCCTGAAGTTTGATCATGTGTTCATTCGAGGATCACGTCTCCCAATTTTAACCCGGAAGTAATTATCGTGTTATTATCAAACTCCTCACCCGTTTTAATATAAGTTTTTATCTGATTTCCGTTTTGTATCTTCATCACATAGCTCTTGTTATTTTCGGATTTAATCAGCGTAGTGGGAATTGCCAGAACATTTTTGCTGACCTGCGTGACAAAACTTACATCTCCCGTCATCCCGTACCGGTATGCAAATGCCGCGTTGTTTACATCCATCGTAAGCTTGGCTTCGTATACGGTCCCGCTTTCTCCTGTTTTGGGTGTGAATGAAATATTGGCAATCATTCCTTGGAGGCTTTTATCCGGATATGCATCCAGAACGATTTCTCCTTTCATCCCTTTCCGCAGATTCACCACATCGGTCTGATCTGCTGTGGCGGAAAAATAGACGGTATCGGGATTAATTACTTCAAATTCCGATCCCGCCGGGGTAATGTTCACTCCCGCATACGGCGTATCAACGCGTACCACTATCCCCTTTATCGGTGTACTCAAACTTGAATACTCAACTGCAAGTTGCTGAAGTTCTACATCCAGAACGGAGTTATTCAGATCGAATTGTGCTTTATCCAGTATGCGAAGCGCTTCGCGCCGTGCGTCCTCGGACAATCCTCCTATATTTTTTATATCCTTATCCTCCTTTGTCTGATCATAATCCCATCTGTTTTTCATGTACGTATTCAGGTACTGTTGAAGTTTGTTTTTTACGTCTCTCTGATCAAGCGAAGCCAGTGTCTGATATTTTTTTACATAATCGCCTTCCTTCACGCCAACCCACGACAACCTTCCCGAAGTTTGAAAACGGAGCGTTGCATCCTCCGATGCCACAACCGTACCTGACAGGGATAGAGTATCCTCTACATTTATCCTTTTAACCGTGTACTTTGATTGTTTTGAAGCGGCAGTCTGAACCGCGTTATATTTCCAGTAAATAACTCCCGCCGCAAGCAAAACCAGCAATATAACATACCAGCGTTTTTTCAGGACTGTAAACATTCTTACAAAATATGGGTAATTATTTTATTATACGCGAAAAAATCCGCTTCACAAGAAGGGTTTCCATTCACCGATAGGCATAATATTGAACAGTGAGAAATTCCATGCGTACAAAAAAATCGCAGGGAGCAGAATAATAAGAACAATCATAAACTTTTTGCTCGTGAAAAACTTTTCAAACGCGATCGGCGTAAACAACCAAATAGGAAGGCTGTAACGTGAGATGTCCCTATGCTGCACAAAAGTGGTTGCCGCAAAGAAAACCATTGCGTAATAAAAAAAGCTTCTTTGTTTGCTGTCTTTCAACTGGTACACGGTCAACGCATACATAAAGAAAAAAAACAATACGTCTTCAAGCCATGCGGTTCCCACCCATTTTGCCTGATAATTGAATACCGCAAACGGCGCAACAAGATGGATATTGTTACCCGAATGGAAATAAGCGAAAAAATCTCCGTACTGCTTCAAATATATTAAAAAAACAGATAAAAGTCCTACCGGAATAAGCAATATCCATACCCATTGCCAGGAAAATTTTTTGTTTTTAAACCAGTATTCCAAACATACAAGCATATACGCAAAAAAAAGCAGGATTCCCGGCGATTTGGTCATGGTAGCCAATCCTCCAAGCAGGCCGGCAAGAAGATAGCTCTTTTTTTCAAAACAGAACAGTGAAGCCAGTGTCAAGAACATAAACATTGTTTCGGGCGCTCCTATTGACCGCACGACAAGAAAACGCGGCAACATTATGAACACAAACGCAAGAAGAAGCGGCCGGCGCGTAAGATTAAAAGCCTTCAATACGTACAGATACATGCTTACCAGCAGTACGGAAAACAGGAGATTGACACCCACCATTGCCCTAAGATAACCCGTCAAATAGGCAAAGAGTTTAATCGCAAACGGATACAGCGGAAAATGGGCGGCGAAATACTTCACCGGAAACGTAATGTCTATGTTGAGTTTTGCGATCTGTTTTGGATCATATCCGGTCTTTGCGGGTACTATATACAAAGGACCATCATAATGTTTATATATATATTCCATATTGGAATGTTCTATCTTCAGCCCAAACCAGGTATTCGCCCGGAGCAAAAACGGAAGCCAAAGTACAAAAGTAGTGAGTAAAACAAGCAAAATTGCGGTAAAATAATCTGGTATGCGTTTCAACATTAAGACAATTGTACAACACTTCGGCCGAAATGTTCGGAAAACGATACGTCCGGAAAAAGAATACAATGCAAAATGGTATTTTCTGTGCGTTACTGCGTTGTTCATATGCGCAATTGTACTTCGGCTGTGGAAACTTCAGGAATTTACCATGTTTTTATCCGATCAGGGAAGAGACGCGATTATCATGAAACGGATCATCACTTTTCAGCATTGGCCGGCAATAGGAGCTCCGTCATCCGTGGGACAAGTATATCTCGGACCGTTTTATTATTATCTTATTGCTCCTTTTCTTCTTCTAACGCGATTTAATCCCGTCGGAATGTCTTTGGGAAATGTATTTTTTTCGCTGTCCGGACTTCTCTTAATCTTTTTTATTCTTAAAAAGGAGTTTAATGGTCTCATTTCCTTACTGTTTCTGACAATCGCTACGTTTTCTTTTGTCAATATCGATGCATCCCGTTTTTCCTGGAACCCCAACCTGCTTCCGGTATTCTCCTTCCTGACCCTGTATTTTTGGCACCGGTGCATAACCGGAACAACAAAATTTGAATCCATGATGTTTGGCTTGCTTTCAGGAATATTTTTCGCGTTCAGCATACAGCTTCACTACCTCGCGGGACTCCTGGCAATCGCCATGTTCCTCATACTGATCAAGCTTCGCCTGTTGGACAAAAACAGCCGTCACAAATTTCCTTTGGGATCAATCGCATTATCGGCTGCCGGGTTTATATTTGTCAACCTCCCCCTTG
>JBJKRW010000116.1:0-7839 GCA_046704445.1 Microgenomates group bacterium | reverse complement strand
CAATCTGAATGAACGTCAAAGAGCGGAAACGGCGTTTAAGACCTTTTCCAATTCGGTTGTCGGAAAACTGGATGTTACGTCCGAAACCAGCGTACGGAGTTTTTTTGCCAAACTCGATAGCGAAATTGACGGTTTGGATTTGTTGGTAAACAGCGCGGCAATAGAAATTCCCGGAACAACCGAGGAAATTACGTTTGCCACATGGAAAAAGATCGTTGAAACAAAGTTGAACGGAACATTTTTAGCGACAAAGTATGCAATTCCGCTTTTGAAGAAAAGAACCAGGAGCACTATTGTGAACATCACTTCTTCTTTGTCGAAAAAAGGAACACCCAGATATCCCGCTCACGCAGCGGCGGAAGCGGGAGTAATCAGTTATTCAAAGACATGCGCGATAGACTTGGCCCGGTACGGCATCCGTACCCACATGGTTAATCCGACGATGACCCGGACGGAAATGTGGAAGTCAATCGGAGGATATGAGGATGACAAGATGTGGAAAGATTTCAATATGCAGAATCCGATGGGACGTGTTTCTACTCCCGAAGACATCGGGAAAGCCGTATATTTATTGACGACTGAGGAAACCGAATACTGGAACGGAAATGAAATCTATGTCACAGGCGGTTCGCATATTACATGATTAAGGAACCTCATATATCCAGAAGATCTGTTCGGAGCGGATTTGAATTTTCTTTATTTTTCCCATGTCAATAGGCAGATCTTTGAAGTCTTCCGGAAAACCTATATATACCACATGTTTTTCTTTCGGATCGTATCTGAACTTAAAAACGTATTTATCAAACTTGCCGATTTGTCCGAAACCGAATTTATCGGGCGCCGAAATTTTTGCCTGTTCCTGATATTTTGCAGGGTCGTATTTGTCAAAAAAGAGAAAGAAGATATACGGCTGTCCGTATTTGTCGGTGATGACGAATTTGTTGTACTTATTATAATTTTGTCTGACATAATCCGTCAGTTCTTTGTATCCGCACTGCCATGCGCGGATAATTTCGATTCTTTTCGGATAATGCACGATATAAATATCCCAATTATTGACAAGGTTAAAGAGATAGTATCCCGCAATAAAGACAAGAAGTATGACAAACAGTTTTCTGTTTTTGATCGAGGAAAAAAAATGATACACGCCGTAGGAAACGATAGCGAAAAGGGGAAATATCATAAAATAAGTACGGATCAGCGAATATTCCTGCCATGTCAAGGCATTTCCGAGAGGAGCTATGAAGAAAAGAAGTACGATAAGGTACCGGAACTGGGATTTGTTTTTAAAAAGATAATATAGCCCGATGAAAATAAATGCGTACTCCACAAGCGTGATAACTCCGAGGTTGTAGTATCCGAAGCGCATGGATTTGTCTCCCCATGTTATGAAAAATTCAGGAGAAAGCTGTTCCATATACCTGTTGGTGACGTCGCGGATACTTTCGGTTACGAGGTTGTGAAGTAGCGGAAAATTATGTTCGGTCAGATACTCTTTTAGTCTTAGTTCGATGGCCGGATTATGAAAGAATGCCAGATTTGCCACCCTGTTGACGCTGTATCTATAATCCACGACAAGGGGAATTGCGGCAATAATGATACAGGTAATAAGCGCCAACATCAGATTTTTTAGTCCGAATTTTTTCCGGTCCTTCAAGAAATAATACGCGAAGTAGAATATGTAAAACGCGAGAAAAATCCGCCCGAAATGATATGAAAAAGTGGAAAGAAGAATGCTTACCGATCCTGCCAGAAAAAACTGGATTCTTCGGGTTTTTACAAAGCGGACCGCAAAATAAGTCGCAAGGAGGATAAAAAATGCACACAAAACTCCTTCCTGTGCCTGCCGGGAAAGAATATGTATCCAGGTGGATACGGACGCAAGAAATGCCGCAATAAGCGCAATTTTTTCGTTTTTAAAAAATTCTTTGACAACAAGATAAAGCAGGGGAACGAACGCGACCCCGATGACGATATTGAGAAACCGGGTAGAGAATGTTGTTAATCCCATCAGTGCAATAAACGGAATAGACAGATATGAATACAGCGGCAATTTGAAATCCTGGAACGACTTGAGACGAAGCGGTAGAAACGCCCCGTACTCATCCCTGCCGGTTTTCAGGAGTGAGTAGGCGTTGTAGCCGAAGGCCGCTTCGTCCGCGTTAATACACGGCGGGACTCTGTTGATTCTTATGAGGTGAAGTGCAAGGCTGATTGCGCAAAAAAAGACGAGAAGCCCGAATATGAATTTTTTACTCATGGTTTATCGTTTTGAGAACTTTATTATCTGATATAGTATAGCGTTTCTTTTTAATTTTTGGGATCAAGGCTATGGCTTGAATGAAGCCCCTGAAAAAATCAAGATCCATCTTCATCAAAAACCGCAACAGATAATAGGGAAGAAACATAAAATGTTCCAATAGGAAAAAAAGATTGTCTATATTCTTCCAAATGAAAAGAAACTGATTTCTGAAAGCGATTGTTTTTATTCTGTGGGACCCGAAATATTTTGAGATGGTTGATTCGTGATGGTGTTCGACGAGTATGGAGGGTTCGAAATATATTTCGTATCCCGACTTCCAGGCCCGGTATGAAAGATCTATGTCTTCCCAATAGAACGGAGCGTACATGGAATCAAATCCTCCAAGGTCCCGGAACTTTTTCCTGTCGATGATGCAGCTTCCTCCTTCCGCCCATGCGTTGATGCCCGGAAACAGTTTATCCCGTTTGGCGTGGCTGAGGAATCCGCGGGACCAGAACATCCTGTTTTTGCCTACTATGCGGCCGTCCTGTTCTTTTTGTGCGAAACTCACCGCAAACAATCGGTTGTTTTTTTGGAACATGGCGGAGGTTTTTCTAAATGAATCGTCAAGAAGAACAACGTCGCTGTTAAGAAGAAGCACAAGGTTGCTTTCCGTTTCGGCAAAGCCGTCGTTTACGGTTTGACCGAATCCCATATTCCGTGTATGTTCGATCAGAGAAAGATTCGGGGCGTGTAACGTACTAAGCTTTTTTTTCAGCGATTCTGCGGGATTGTCATTCACTATGATGACCCGGGTTTTTTTCAAAAAACGCATATTCCGTTTAAGGTTCGTGAGAAAAAGCTCGGTATTTTTGTATACCGGAATTACAACGGATAGTTCCATATTAATTTCCTATAATTTTTATTACCCGTGTTTTAAATATTTCATATGAGAACCTGTTTTTTACGGTCCGTACGGCGTTTGTTCTGATTCTGTCTCTTTCCTCTTTGCTGGAAAGAATATGTTTGATCATTCGGGAAAGTTCGGTTTCGGAGCGGAAAAGAAAACCGTTAACCCCGTTTTCCAGAATTTCTTTTGGACCGCCCGCGTTTACGCAAAACGGAATGCAGCCGCCGGCCATTGCCTCCAGCGGGGTAATGCCCAGATGCTCGACCAGTTCGGGATGCAGTTGTTCGTCGATGCCGTATCCGGAAAAATGCCAGTAAAAAAGGGATTTGGCATACAGTTCCTTAAGCGTTTTGTCGCCGACGTTTGGCTTAAGAATAATGGATTTGTCCGAACCGCATTGTTTTTTCAGCTTCTCAAAATACGTTTTGTCGGCGGGGTCCAATCCTCCGGCAAGGACCAGTGAAAAACGTTTCAGTTCCGAGACGGAAACGCGCAGCTTTTTGAAACTTTCGATAATTTGATTTTGGTGTTTTGAATGAAGATGGGGAAAAAATCTTCCCACGCTGAGGATGATGTCTTGTTTTTTCGTCTGCCGGGAAAAATATTCCTTTCCGACATAGGGGTAAAGACAGTCGTTTTCTATACCCCATTCTTTGAGCCTTCCCCGGGTAAATTTCGAATTGCTGATAAACCGCCAGTTTGATGTCTTAAGTCTGTTTAACGGCGTCATCAGATAAAGATTTTTTTGCGGAACCATGCAGAACACAAAGTTTTTTTTTGCAGTCGAAAAAAAGTAACTGCCGTCGGTTACATACAGGAATACGTCAAACGTGTTTAACAGGGAAAGTTTATCAAACCAGCTCAGCTTTTTACGGAATATGTTTTCATGCCAGACGCTTTTTTGAATAAACGGTACATGGAATCTTTCTTGTATCCTGGTGCGCAGGACTCTGTCGAAAAAAATATGCGTCTCGAAACCTAATTCGGCGAGAACCTGCATAATGGATATGACGTGTTTTTCACCTCCGCCGAGTATATGGAGATACGGGTCATACAGTGCGGCTTTTAATGTACTTTTTTTCATACAAGAACAAATACGTGACGGTTTTTGAATACGCCTGGTAAATGCTTTCTATTATACCAGCGCTGCCGTCCAAAAGTCCCCCGTGAGCAATAAGCCGTCTAAACAGTTCGCCGAAATATTTTCTGAAAAATGTCGGGGTAGAGACTGATTTATTTGCTCTAAAAAGGAGATCTGATTCAAGACTCTCGAATGTGACGGTTCTGCGGACAATTTCGTTATAGTCGTTTTTTGAAAAATGGAGGAAGGGATGGGTTAGAGTTCCTTTTGCGCCTTTTATCAGCGGAAAAGAATGAATCCGCTTGGGCCATTCTTCAAAGCGGTCGACTCTGAATAAACGCATCTGATAATTGGGCCACCATCCTCCGTGTTTAAGCCAGATGTTCGAAAAAACGATTTCTTTCCTCGGAATTTCATAGTGAGTAATCGATCCGTCATTGATGGCATGCCGGATTTCACCGACGAGGTCCTGCGTTATGCGTTCGTCACTGTCCAGAAGGAATACCCAGGGAGTTTTGGCTTTTTTTATTCCGAACTCTCTTGCGGGTTCCACGTAATCGGTTTGCGGAAATTCAAAGACGGGAACATGATGTGTTTCAAGAATATGCATAGTATTGTCCTCGCTCCCCATGTCAACCGCAATGACCGAATCCGAAAGGAGTAGTGCGGATTTAATACAGTCTTCAATTGTTTTTTCCGCGCTGCGTACATAAACAATTACCGTAACGGGCATTTTCATAGTATAATAATTAGTGGCGAATAATTAACAATACTATTGTATCACGATACGATCATATGCCCAAATCCAGAAAGCAAAAAGTGAATAAACAAGAGAAATCAATAAGGGTTCCATACGAGCATGTGATTGTGAAAATCTTCAGTCTTCTGGTCATCGGGATCGCAACCTTTTTTGCCGCCTGGTTTGCGCTGCACGGAGACATCATTTTTCACACCGATATTGCGAGAGATTTTTTGTTGGTTGAGGACGTGGTAAAACATAAACCGTTTACCTTGATAGGTCCGCGATCCGGAGGAATTCCGGGAGTATTCCATGGTCCTTTGTGGATCTATGTCAATGTGCCGGCCTTTCTTTTGGGCGGCGGGAATCCTGCGGTAGTTTCCTGGTTCTGGGTTCTCCTGTATGCGGTCAATGTTTTTATCGTCTACAAAGTCGGAACCAGGCTTTTTGACGAACGGGTAGGGTATCTTGCGGCTGCATTCACTGCCGTAGCCTCCGCTTTTTCCACATCGAGTCTTTTTAATCCGTTCGGAGCGGTTATGCTTGCACCGGTTTTTTTCCTGCTTTTGTACGATTACATAAATACAAATTCGTGGAAATCCCTCATCTGGTCTTTGTTTGTGCTCGGTCTTATGATTCAGTTTCAGATGGCGTTTGCGGGACCGGTATTGGTTCTTTTGATCCCGCTCATACTTGCAAAAATCATAAAACACAAAACTTTTAAACACATCCTTTGCTTTCTGATTCTGCTTATTCCTCTTTCAACCTTTATTCTTTTTGATCTAAAGCATCAGTTTCTCCAGACCAAGTCGGTGATAAACTATCTTACCGGTAAGGAAACAAGCGGACAGGTGGATAAACCCATAAGTGTAATTCTCCATGACAGGATTCATTCCATGCAGACGGACGGGGTAGGTTTTATCACGGAGGGAAATATGTGGATGTTTTACGTGGCTCTCGCGTTTTTTGTGTTTGCGGCATACAGAGCATGGCAGGAAAAAAAATATTCCATGTTTCATCTCTATCTTTTATTTACCTATCTTTACGTCGGTTACTGGCTTGTGACTGTATTGTATAAGGGAACGATATGGGGTTATTATTACTGGCCTTTTTTGTCTCTGGTCTGCTTGATGTTTGCTTCGACCCTGCAGTTTGTTCCCAAACTGCTTTTTTATCCCGTATTTGTGGCATTCATATTCTTTAATCTGAATATGCAAAAACAGATGTATTTCAAACCTGTATCGTATTTCGGAAATGACGGAGGATCCTGGCGTTTTCATCTGAGAATGGCGCGAACCGCATTTCAGGATGCACCTTCCCAGTTCGGGTTCTATGTATTCACGGACGATCAGTTCGGTTACTCAAGTAAGTACGCCATGCATTATGTGCAGACCCTGTTTAAAAACAAGACCATGCATGAATTCCAGAAAGAACCCGTGACATATCTGTTTATTTTTCCCAGCAAAAATCCCACAATAGATGCCGGCTGGTGGAAGAAAGAAAAGGTAAAGATTACTCAAAAACCCGCAAAGGTTTTTGAATTTTACGACAACATACGGATCGAAAAATACAATCTCGATCAGAAAAACCTTGCGGTTCCTTCAGACCCCAATCTTATTCATACGTTGATATTCAGATAGTGCAGTATGAAACGCGCATCAATGCGTGCCAAACCCGGAGGGGGCATTAACGGTCGACTCTTTCATAGCAACCGATTCCTTGGTTTTGTGCGTGACCATTTTTATGTTATCGTGTTGGTTACGCTATTTTCCTTCCTGTTCTTTTACCGTCTGGGTTGGAATACTTTGGTGAGCTGGGATGAAGCCTGGTACGGGTCGATTGCCCGCGAGATGGTCAAAACCGGAGACTATATGAACATGATGTGGAACGGAAATCCGTTTTATGATCATCCGCCGATGGGGTTTTGGTTGATGGCGGCTTCGTATAAATTGTTCGGCATAAATGAATTCACCACCCGGTTGCCTTCGGCCTTGCTTGGTTTGTGCGCAAACATATTCATGTATTGGACGGGATGAGAGTTATTTGAGAAAAAAACCGCCGGTTTTATTGCGGCTCTGGTTCTGGGGACAAGTGTATGGTACCTGATTCGCGTCAGGTCGGGCGACTTGGACTCTCCTTTTGTGTTTTTTTATATTACTACGGTCTATTTTTCCGTAAAATCATCAAAAGACTTCAGGTGGTTTCCGGTTGCCATGGCATCATTCGGGGCGCTCGTTATGTCAAAAACCCTGGTCGGATGGTCTGCGGGAATTTTGATACTTTATCTCAACATAAAACAGTTTTTGTCTATCCGCAGAAATTTTCGTCTTTTATTGTTCGGGATTATCGTCCTCGGCCTTATTGTCTATCCTTGGTACAGCCTTCAAATACGCGAATATCCTTTATTTATTCAACAGCATTTTGTCAATGTGGGGATGAGGGATAAATCATTATGGTCTTATTTCCGTCTTCAGGCGGCGCTTCCTTTGTTTTATCTGCATATGGGAGTGCGGAAATGGTATTACATCTGGTTGCTCGGGTTGGCATATATCATTGTTACGCTCAAGTTTTTCAAAAAGAATTTTTTCTTTTTGTTGCTGTGGAACTTTGTTATTTTGTATCCTTTTTTAACTACGGACAAATCTCAGATATGGCATCTGATTCCCGTCTATCTGCCTATGTCATTGATTATCGGATCGGCGTTATGTGCGGGAACAGAAGATCTGAAGCGTTTCATACCGCGATTTTCTTTTTTTAAACGTTTTAATATTCACGGGATTGACAGATTGTATCTTCCTCTGGCGGTTGTAAGCATTGTATTGATTTCCGCGGTACAAATAAAAATATTTTTTAAGGAGGTATATCCC
>JBJKRW010000115.1:0-4853 GCA_046704445.1 Microgenomates group bacterium | reverse complement strand
TGTATCAATAAAAACCTTATCTAACATTTTTTGCAATTCACTGACCGTAAATTTTTCAATCTTCATTCTTTTAAGCTCATCATCCTTTAAATAGTTGATCGCCCCTGCCAAAGCCACTGCCGATATTGCATCAAACAACAAAGGTCTGATGTGTTTGGGAATTTCGCGTTTTGGTTTACCCAACCGTTTATATATATAATCTTCCAATTTCTGTTGAGTATTGAGGTTGTGCAGTCTCATGAATTCCATAAGTTTTTCCGCGACGGTTTGTTCCTGTTGATTCGCATACAGGTTTTTTTCATGTCTGCGAAGTAGCTCCCGCGCTACTGCCGCCAGGGCTTGATACGCATGAAAGGGAGAATATGTTGTGGGTGCATTTTTTTCCTTTGTCGGCATATCTCCAAGCATTCCCCTTAATACACCCTCCTTTAAAAATTCATTGGTCAGCAAGGCATAAAGCGTTTTCACTTTTATTTCGGGATATGGTTTTATTTCACGCGCCTTTTTTTCCTTTGAAGTTTCGACGATGTGTTCCAACGGAAGTTCGTAAAAATTTCCTGAGTCTTTGATGCGTTCTACACAAAACTTTATTCCCAACTTTCTTTCCAGAGATCGCAAAACAGATGAAAGTTGCGGCCTTTTTCCTCTCTTCCCTGCCTTCAGACTGTTTTCCAACTCTATGCTTTCTACTATTTTATGTCCGCTAAAATGGGCATCCGCCAGCAATTTAAGTATGATGTTTTCATTTTCCGTCATAAGCACCAATCTGCCGTGATTTTCCACTTTCAGTTTATCTCCCTGGACTGTAAGAACAACGTCTTCTCTTATTTCTATCTTTCTTTTTTCAGGCATTTCCTTTGGCTCGGTTCGTTTTTCTAATTGCATGATCACTCCCGGTTTTAACATATATCCTTGTTTTTCTCCGTGCCCGGGAATTTGAATCGGCAATTTGCTATTAGGAATCCCTATTGTACGCTCCAAATTTTTAGCTGCCCTGTTATATGGCCGAAGGTTCAAGTCTGATAGGATCTGCCTTACTTCAGTTGCCGTAAGCGATTTTTGTTGTTGTATTGCGAGCATTAAGGTATAAAGAGTGCTGTATCCGGTTTCGCTTAATTGAAATGTCTCATCTCCTATCATTACGGATTTACCGTCTATCATAAAAATAACCGGCATCGGGGAAGGTTTTTCTGGTATGCTTGCTTCCGAAATCGCCATCGGATTTGTTTTTTCAATTAACCCGGCAACACGCGGAACAATTAAACTGCGATTCATTAGCATTTCGGCAGACATGCCAAGATGTTCGTAGGATTTTTGTTGAGAATCCAACCACCCTGGAGATTCCGGTATATCCAACTGTAGAAAAACATATTTGTTAATAAACTCGTTAAGCGTAATGCGTTCTTCTCGCAGCTGCACAAAAATACTTGCCGCATTCTGCAAATCCAAATTCCGCAGTTGATCGAAGTCGATTTTTCCTTTTTCCGTATGAAATAACCTGTATACATATCCTTTTAACACATTCGCAACCATTGCGGGAGAAGGAGTTTTGTTCCCTTTTGTTGAAATAACCTGATGAAATCTGTCCGTAACTTCTTTTTTTATCGCCTCTCTATCACCGGGATGATTAAAAATGAATGAAATTGCATCACCCGCGGTTTCAAATCTTTTTTGCTTTGCAATCTCGTCTAGTTTTGAAGATTCCGCAAAATTTACGCGGATGGCGTTAACCATTGCATAATGATTGTTTTTTGCGCGTAACTTTATTCCCAGTTTTCTTAAATGAGGAACTATTTTGTTCAAGACATACTCACTTTTTTGACCAGGAGCAAGATCCGCACGCACTCTCAAACCGTAGCGAACCGCGAGATCGAAAAGCTCCGTATCCGTAATCCCAAGCACCGCTCCATCATGTTCTCTTGCTTCACATAGGCGTTTTCCTAATACGATAATTATATGCTTTTCCGCAAGAGACAATTCCTTTGCTCTTTTTCCGTTCACCTTTACTGAAATAGTATTTGAATCACTCTCGTCATACCCTTTTATTTCCAAATCTACTTTTCGAGACGTTTTTCTCAGGGGAAATTCTATTTGTTTTTGTTCAGGTAACGCTCCGTCCGGTTTCGGCTCGGTCACACCGGATACGGCCTCGACTGTTTCAACTAACATCGGTTTTTGCTCTTCAACCGGTATTCCACCCTCCCCCCGCGAACTCCATATAGTATGCCATTCGGGCTTCCCTGGATTTTGTACGTTTATCCGTACCGGGACATCCTCATCTCTTCTTAATGCTTCTGATGCGGGAAGATCGAACTGAAGTTCTTGCGGACCAAGAAGTCCGATCGCCTGCAATAGCCGGACAACCACGATGGTGTTATCAATTTCGGGGGAAGCATCGACCTTCACCTCAAATTTCATACCGGTTTTTAATCCCAATAGTGTCAGTCTTGCTTCTGCCTGCGTCAGAGCTTCTTGAAGACTTGTTAGTGCCATCGTACCTATGGCAAGTTGACCAATATGTTCCTTTGATAAAAAAGGAGAAAAAGCGTCTCTCGGACTTAACTGATTTTTATTGGAGAGTGTCATACCGCTTCAATCTTAAATTGCCAGGATTATAATATTATTTCAAAGCGGTGTCAAGCTCACTTCTCCCCTTTCACCTGCGAGGTGCAATACGGGTTGTCACAACAGTTTGGAAGAGGCATAAAATGCGACAATTGCAGCAGATACGATCACGTTCAAGGATTTATTAATACCATACATCGGAATTTCAACAATGTGATCAAGGGTATCAAGCGTTTCCGGAAGCACTCCATATGTTTCGTTACCCACAATTAACGCTAAGGGAAAACTATATATATTTTTCCTGTAATCAAGTGACTTTTTGCTTTGTTCGATTGCGACAATTTGGATTTTTGTATTTTTATCCCTTAATTCTTTAATAGCTTCTTTTGTGGTCTTCATATATTTCCACGGTACGATTTTATACGTACCGATGGACGCTTTTTTGATTCTTGAGTTCGGAGGTGTTTCCGTATCCCCGCATAAGTAGATTTTTGAAACCGCAAGCGCGTCGGCAAGCCGGAACAATCCTCCGACATTATAAGTATCGTATACGTTTTCAAGAATTAAATATATCGGACGTCTTTTAATATTAGCGGCCTGCTCTTTTCCGATCTTCTCCTCAAGTTCTCTCAGCTGTTTTGCGTTCAATCTGGGCATGAAAGTGATTTTTAAAGTAAATAACCATGTTTATTGTACCACGTCTTGTAATAAGAAGCCTTATAAAGCGCTTAAATATAACGCGTTCAAGAATTATACTATTGTAAACTCATACTAATTTGGTATAATATAAATAATTATCCTATAGATGAAAGTCAATCAGATCCTATAGTTGACTTAAAAAGTTTCTTATAGTATAATTAGGGCGATGAAAAAGATATTGGCGGTTTTTTCTTGTTTTATCTTCATATTTTTTTTTGCTCATTTTACGTATGCGCAGTACAGCCAATATGGCCAACCAACTCCTAGCCTCTCAATTGTGATTAATAAAATGGTGAGTGTGCCCACAGAACAAAATATCAACGATCCATCAAACGCACAATACGTCGATAATCTTTCTTCAACAGATCCCCGATTTCACCCCGGAGAATATATCTATTTCAAACTAGCCGTTCAGAACACATCAACTATTTCCATTACCAATGTTAACGTTTACGATTATCTCCCATCATATATAAATCCAGTGTCAGGCCCCGGAACGTATGATAGCAACAATCGCACTATTAGTTTTCATGCGGGTGATTTTGATGCAGGACAGGAAAAAGACTACTATCTTAAAGCTCAGGTGAATAATCAAGATAATCTGCCTTCTGACAAAGGTCTTTTTTGTCTTGTTAATAAGGCTACTGCTTCAAACGATCAGGTAAGCGATAACGACACAGCGCAGTTTTGCGTTGAAAAAGTGGTGCCGAAGATCACCTCTGCTCCTTCAGCCGGACCAGAATACGGCTTTGTCTTGCTGATAGGAGAATTGTCGTTTATCGGCTCTGGTTTTATATTAAACAGAATATCACATAAATATCCTGTTAAAAATCAAGTTAGGATAAAGTGAATGTTTTGTGGATAAATTAATTTAAATTATCAAGCAGCAAGTTATATAAAAATATTATTATTTTTTATTAATATTATAAGTTCTATTATTTCTTATGTCAGATCGAGGTAATTGGCTTACAAAACAGATGAGTAGAAGGGAATTTTTACGCATTTCGGGAGTGACTGTTGGAGGTCCTGCATTGTTTACAATTCTTCAAGGATTTTTTCCATCATTTAGATTACCAACTCTTGCAAGTCTTAATTCGCCTGCAAGACTTTCTTCGGCTGAACAAGCCGTTCCACTTACCACTTCTATGCTTCAAACGGATCTTACCCAGTGGCATGATGCCGGAGCAGATCTCGGACAGGCACAAGCTCAAGAGCTTAATTGGAATGAGCAGCCTGTTCTGGACTGGCTCGGTAAAGACGTCTTTACAGTACATAAAGCACATAAAGTCAACTATTCCGTCCAATATCAAGGACTTCAGCGCGTACTTACGTATGAGCTGTACGGGCATGTCGTTACCATTCCGCTGGGAAGCGATCAAGGAGAGGTTGATATTGTCGGTATGCTTAGCGATGCTCAAACCACCGTATCTTTTACTGATAATGCAGGCGCTGTTACCAAGGACACTATGACAAATCTTATTAAAAAATGGACCGGAAGTGATAACTTGGTGCACTTTGTGGCAGGTTCGTTTGAATCGGCTCCGCAAGACTCAGGGGTACCCGATCTTCCTTATGTCACCGTTAACGGA
>JBJKRW010000114.1:0-15841 GCA_046704445.1 Microgenomates group bacterium | reverse complement strand
ATTATTATATCACAGCCTCCTATGTATTTAGCGGAGTAAATCACCTCTTTTCCGCAGACTTTATCATATCGAGATCTCCCTGATCTATGGTGTTATTGTGATTCAAATCCATGTCTGATGTATAAATCGGATTATCGCCGCTTAATGTTTTCCCGATTACTTTATTCCAGCATTGTGACCCATTGGCGCAACCCATATGGGTGTTTATATAATTCTCATCGACTGCATCAACTGTCCCGTCTTGATTAATGTCTTCAGCTTTATAATACGGCGTAGGGCTCGGTACGGTGCGGTTTGGTATCTCGGCCGGCGCATAGGATGTTTTTACAATCAGAAATAATACCGATGCAAAAAAAACAAAACCTACGCCGATAATTACGGCTTTTACGCTGTTGTTCATAGTATTATGGCATCTATTTTTGCAGCCATGATAAAATCATTCTCCGAAAGTCCTTTTAACGCAAAAGTCGTCAGTGATATTTTGACCTTATTCCATCCGTAAATCAGGATGTCCGGATGATGTTGCTCCTTTTCTGCGATATTCCCTACATTATTCACAAAGTCCAATGCTTCCTTAAAATTCCTGAATCTGAAATCTTTTTCTATTTTTTTGTCTTTAATCAAATTCCATCCGAATACCTTCGAAAGATGGTCCTTGATCTGTTGTGAAGAAAAAGGCGTCATCCATCCCTCACACGCCTTGCATTTCAACGAGGTTAAATCCATTTTTGATCTTTTTAAACTTGACAAACTAAAACGGGAGAGTCAACGGCATATCGTTGGAACTGGATTCCTCAAGATATTTACCCCAATCTACCTTTATTGAGACCTTTCCCCGTTCATTTAAATATTGTATCTCCTTATTTCGAACGCCAAACTCAAATACCTCTTTTGTAAGCATAACGTCATCCATACAGTATTTTTTCAACTCATCCCATCTTCCTTCCTTATACATATCTATTGCCATAAGGCCGTGTCCTGTTTTTTTCTTTCCAAGTGTGGCGGAAATAATGTCGTTTAACGCAAGCCTGTGGCCGATAATCGAACGGATATCTTCCAATAAATCAAATGAAGAAAAATTTTCAACTTTGCCCGGATAATATGCCTGCAATACCGGAATATCAAAACTTTTTACATTGTACCCGATTATATACGAGGCATTTTCCAGAATCGGAAACAGCGCGCTTATTTCCTTTTCCGTATATACTTTTTGTTTGCTGTCCTTGTAGTCATACAGCGCCGCAACCGTCACCCCGAGTTTTTCGGGAGCGTCAAATTCGCGAAATGTATGTTTTGTTTCCAAATCAAGAACGACGGGGAATTTTTTCATGAATTCAGTTTAACTTTCTTTTGGATATGCGTTCCTTAAAAATTTCCATTTCGAAGATTGATTGCTTTGAGTGTTGTGTCTGTGCTTTAAGATTTACATTATTCAGATTGGATTGCAGTTTCTGGTGCATGTTATCGAATATGCGGAAAAAAATGTTTTTTCCTCTGGATGACAGTTTCGGATATTCCCTATGATACAGTTCGTCCAGTTTGCCGAGATTCCAAAGTGTTTCAATCAGCTCCTTGTTCTCCAGATCAATCATTGCCACATCACCCTGCATGGGCCGGACCCTGAAACGCATCATGCGAAGTTCCTCATACATCTGCTTGAGTGAAGGTTTTTTTGACAGCGATTCCTGGAAGTTTTTGAAAATGGAAATAATATCTTCCTTTTGCCTGGTTTTCATACTATAATTATGAAATGATTAAACAAAAGATTCAATCCGAGCAACTGCAGGCGTTAAAAAGCGGCAATAAGCCGAAACTCAACGCGTTACGGTATATTCTAGCACAAATACAAAATAAAGAAATTAATAAAAAATCGGAGTTGACCGACGAAGAGGTTACCGCGGTACTTAAAAAAGTTGCAAAAGATCTCAAGGAATCAATTGACTCGTTCCAAAAAGCCGGAAGAAAAGATCTGGTTGACGAATATTCATTACAGCTCGCCGTACTTGAACCCTATCTTCCAAAAGAACTTTCGGACGAAGATCTGGAAAAAGAAGTCCTCGGAGTTCTGGACAAAAATAAGGAGATGGCATCCCAAAATTCTAAGGCTTTAATCGGCATATGCGTAAAAGAGCTTAAAGCAAAAGCAGAACCCGTGCGGATTATCCAAATGCTCAATCGTCTGACTTCAAAAAGTTGAGCTAACTTGTAAAATACAATCGGTTACAAAAACCGTTTTTGTCGTTTAGTGCTATACTGGTCTCATGAAAGTAATACGCAAGCTGCTGCTCCTCCTTTTTCTTTTGTTCCTGTTCTCCTCACTTATCAAAAATATTGTTGATTACCGGACAAAGCTTCAATTTTACCAGCAATATAAAAACCGCTATGAGATCGAAAAGAAAACAAATATCCAACTGAAAACCGAGATATTAAAAAAAAGCGATCCCGCAGAAGTCGAAAAGACAATTCGGAACGACTTAAATCTTTTGAAGCCGAATGAGGTAGCGGTTATTTTGCCGTCTCCTACCCCCGAGCCCTCCATAATTACTCCTACCCCTGCACCTGTCTGGAAACAGTGGGTAAACCTGTATTTTCATTTGTAATATTTAATGCAATTCCTTCGATATATCCGTTAATTTTTCTGAGCAGATCAATGCTTTTCCTAACTTTGATCCTTAACACACCGTGATATTCTTCTTTGTTCTCGTATATTTTCTTCCAAATAGTCTTCTGATAATAAGGCTTAGAAAAATAATTAAGATCAATGTGTAGAACGTGTGACCAATATTCTTGAAGTGTGTTTATCTGTTTTTTGTATGAAATATTTGCAGTCACCCGAAGTATTAGTTGATCTCTTCGTATATTAAAACAAGCATATAACCAATAAATAAAAAACTTTGCGATATATTTATTAGTTGTGGCTAATCCTACTAACTTATCTTTCTTAAAACCCTCTCCCCAATATAAGGCAATTCCTACTAACAATACTTCTCTGTTGTTCAGTTTTCCAATTTCAGCTGCTCCTAGTTTATTCAATCTTCTAATTTTTGATTCAAGCTTAAGTCTAACTTTATTTAAATAATCTCTACGTTTTCCATAATAAGGATCTGTTTTCCTTTTTGCTAAATTACTAATCTGAATATCAGATAATTGAATATCATTTACCCAAGTACTCACACTGCCGACTGAAACATTTAGTTTTTTCGCTATTTCTTTAATACTCTCTCCGTTTCGCCGTAACAGTCTAGCTATTATTTTCTGTTTAGATTTTGCCATATATTAGACTCATTATCTATGATATCATATTCAAATTTTATTGACAGGCCTACTCATAATACTGTATAATTCTTATATCTTACGGAGTAGTGTACGGTTGCACAGAAGGCTCAATAATGGGCCCCAAATAATAGAAATATATTTGGGTATTTGGCTATAACGGTGAAGTCCTGTTTAAGAAAGGATAACGCCGTGGGAAGTTCGTAAACTACGAACCCCGTAGAGACTATACGCCAACCCCGCCATAAAGGGGAAGACATAGTCCTACCCTCTAAGTAATTAGAGAAGGTGCATAATCTTCTAGACCAGGTCCAACTCCTGGCTCCGTAACACGAAACACAACATGCTATAATTAGACCATGACTGACCCGGAAATTTCAGTTATCGTCCCCGTCTATAACGAACAGGATAATATTCAACCACTACTCAAACGCCTTACTTCTGCATTAAAATCCTTCGATTATGAACTCTTATTAATCGATGACGGATCAACGGACCAAACTTTTTCGAATATAAGGATCCTCGCATTAAAAGACGGCCGTATTAAAGTCGTATCTTTTTCCCGGAATTTCGGACATCAAATGGCGTTAACCTGCGGATACCTGTATGCCAAAGGCAGTGCGGTCATCAGTATTGATGCGGATCTGCAGGACCCGCCGGAACTGATCAGGGAAATGGTGCAAAAATGGAAAAAAGGAGCCAAGGTGGTGTACGCAAAAAGACAGGAAAGAGAAGGAGAAACCACATTCAAAAAACAAACGGCATCTCTTTTTTACCGGTTGATTAATTTCTTGTCGGACACCAACATTCCCGCAGATGTCGGAGATTACCGGCTTCTTGACCGGAAGGTCGTTGATTTTCTCAACTCCCTTAAAGAACAAAGCAGATTTCTGCGTGGACTTGTAGCCTGGGGAGGATATCCTGCCGAATACGTATATTTCAAACGGGAGAAAAGATTTTCCGGCAAAACACATTACTCACTGTCCAAAATGATTAATTTCGCACTTGAAGGAATCACGTCATTCTCAATAAAACCTCTCCGGCTTGCTTCATATTTCGGATTTATTGTCGGCGTGTTCGGATTCATCGGCATTATCTATACCCTCATCAATAAACTCATCCATCCCCAGGAATACATTATCGGTTGGACCGGCCTGTTTGTCGGCATTATGTTTTTGGGAGGAATCCAGCTTATCACCATCGGTATCATTGGAGAATATGTGGGGAAAATATACCAGGAGGTAAGGAAAAGACCCCAATATATTATCGGCGATTCCCTCAATATACACGTATGAAAAATTTCGGCATTGTTTTAATCGCGCTTGGTTTCGCCCTTCTTATCTTTGTTGCCTATAACCTGATCAAGTCGAGCAACAAGATGGTTTCTCCTATTCCCGAAAACAACGGGATCAAAGTTATTCTTATCACGCCAACTCCGTAGAATCAATGCAGATTGAATTCAAAAATGTGTCCCTGGTTTCCCAAGAAAAGCGCGTCAATGATTTTAAGAATCAGGTAAGAGCTGAGAAACAATACAAATCCGAGTAACGCATACTTAAGGGTCCCTTGTGCCTTTTTTATTTTTTCCGGATTGCCGAACGACGTCAAATAGTTAAACCCCCCGATCACAAACATAACAAACAAAACCAAAATAACAAGGCCCGAAGCAATGGTTACCAGATTTCCGAAGACGATCTCAAGACAGGAAAATGTCGGAACTCCTTCAGGCGTCACACAATTGCCCCACGATTGAATTGATTGTGCAAATACGGGAGACGAAAACATAAACAGCAACTCCAACAGAAAGATAATGTGATATTTCAGTTGCTTCACCATGTAGAGTCTATGATTATTTAATCAAGTTCAACGACTTGAAATCAATCGGACAGCTTATTCCAAAGCAAATCTGCTTGTTGAAAATTACCTGCTCGAACAGGGTTATTAACGTAAGAACCGCCACGATGAGAATCACTCCGATCAACGCTTGCTGGATCCTTTCCCGTGCCTTGTCGACGTTTTCCTTGCTTCCTCCCGACGTAATCCATTGCAAGGCGCCTGTCAAAAGAAAAAGAAGGGCCGTCAAACCTGCAATAATAAAGAAAATCCGGATAAAAAACGTTAAAAGATCACCAAGCGAAGGAATTTGAAAAGGAAGCGACACTTGAGCGTCCGCCGCATACACCGTAAACAAATTTAATGGGTTCATAATACGCAATAAATTATTATGTAACATAATCATAGTTAATATAAAACGGTTTGTCAATACTATATGCCTTTTTGATCACGATACTGGAGAGCCTCCGCAATGCATAATTCATCGATCACGTCCTTTCCTTGCAGGTCGGCAATCGTCCGCGAAACCTTGATCGTCT
This sequence comes from Microgenomates group bacterium, assembly GCA_046704445.1. Taxonomy (GTDB): domain Bacteria; phylum Patescibacteriota; class Microgenomatia; order UBA1406; family GWC2-37-13; genus JBJKRW01. The sequence continues at coordinate 10,196 of JBJKRW010000114.1, read as the reverse complement.
TAATGTATGACCTGACCGACATGGAAAATTTTGAAACCGCCTGCTTAAGAAGTGAGTGACCCGAAGCGCTAAATTGACAATACTTGATGATATCTTTCATATTCATTTCCGCGTTCGAAATAATCCGGAGGTCGCGGAATCTGTGTTTCTGCTTTTTCCTCCCCGCAAGAACCCGGGAACGAATATCTGCGCTTGATTGACCGGACAATTTTGCAAAAATTTTTTCTTCGGATACCGGCTCAATATCCACAAATAAATCGATTCTGTCCATTAAAGGTCCTGATATTCTTTTTTTGTATTTAAGAATCATTGAAAGCGTGCATGAACATTGCTTTTTCGGATGCCCCAGATATCCGCACGGACAGGGGTTCGAGGCGGCAATCATAATAAATCTGCACGGAAAACGGCAACTGCCGGCGATCCGGGAAACGGACACATACCCATCCTCAAGAGGCTGCCTCAATGATTCAAGTACGGATCTTGGGAATTCGGAAAATTCATCCAGGAACAACACCCCTCTGTGTGCCAATGATATTTCTCCCGGCTTCGGCTTTCCTCCCCCACCTATCAATCCTATCCTGGAAACCGTGTGGTGAGGGCTTCTGAATGGCCGGCTGTTAATATACGGTTCAGCGCTCAGCAAACCCGCATTCGAATATATTTTTGTAACTTCAAGAATTTCTGCATAGTCCAAAGGGGGAAGAATTGTTGCGAACGACCTTGCAAGCATTGTCTTTCCTGCCCCGGGCACTCCGTGGAAATAAACATTATGGAAACCTGTCGCAGCAATCTCAAGGGCCCGCTTCGCTTTTTCCTGTCCTCTGACGTCACGGAAATCAAAATCGGATTCAACGTCTTTAACACATATCTTCGAAACTTGTTGCTTATGAATAACACTAATCCCGCTTAGATGAAAAACCAGTTCCTGCAGGGTTCCCGCAGGATATATGTCGATACCGTAGACGAGCGCGGCCTCAAACGCATTCTGCCGGGGAACAAATACACGCTTGATGTTCTTTTTTTGCAACATTTCCACAATCGATATGACACCCGGAACTCTCCGTATGTTTCCGTCAAGAGAAAGCTCTCCGATAAATGCGCTGTCCTGTATTCCACAACAAATCAGCTTGGCCGCAATAAGGATTCCCACCGCGATCGGGAGATCAAATCCGGAGCCTTCTTTGGGAATATCGGCGGGTGCCAAATTTACGGTAATGCGGGATCTGGGCATTTGATATCCGGTATTGACGATTGCGGTTTTTACTCTGTCTTTTGCCTCGTCAACCGTTTTGTCCGGCAGTCCGACAATCGTAAAACTAGGCAGCCCCTTCTGTGCCACATCGACCTCCACCTCTATAAACGCCGCATCGAATCCCGCAATGGTACCCGAAACCACTTTGGCAAGCACTCATCCATTGTAAAGACTGTTCCTGTGTCTTGCGATAGCTTATATGCGACAAAAAGTAGATTAGGGGTTATTTTGAAGATCCGCGTTTGCCCTTTAACTCAAGCTTCTTAAACCATCCTCTTCTGTACAGTAACGCAATTACTCCGTAGACCGCTATATCGGCCCAGTTGTCTTCGATTGTTTCATTACAAGGCTGTTTGTTGTTTGATAGAAGATGTTTAAGCCGATTTATCTTGTCGCTTATCCTGAACAGTATCCCCATTTCGCCCGTATCAAGTATGTTGCCTTTTCCGTAGTCCTTATGTTTCTGTATGAAGATTTCCAACATCTCCTGGCATACTTTTTCAAACGATTCATCCAGGTAACGGGGTTCTTTCATGGCAATACCTGAAATATTAACAAAGGATTGGTCCAAAAGTCAACATTATGCGGAAGGAACAGAAGGTTGAGGTGGCTCATCAGGAGGCGGGGTTTGAAATCCCATTCGTTTTTTTCTCATTATATAAATGACTACGGAGGTTCCTATAAGCACAAGTGCGACAATAAGCGCTACGACAACCTCAAGCATTCCCTGAGACGAAGTGCTCTCTTCGGTTGGAGGTCTTGTTGTCTCCGGCTGCGGGGTAATTCCATTATTCGCATATTTCTGTTGGGAGGTTGCGGAAAAAAGCTGACCGTTTTTGTTCTTGAACTGATAAAGGTCCGTCTGTTGTGATTTGATAAAATCCGCATTTTCCGCAATGAACTTCGACGGTGCGATAGTATAACTTAACCCCGTTGCTGTCGTGTATTTGATGTCATATGCCATCGGCGGAAGATATTCGGAAGAAATCTTATAATACCCGTTTTCGTCCGCGGTCGTCTGATAGGCGGGTTTATTTGAATAGGTCAAATACACTCCGACTGTCGCTTTCGGCAACGCGTTATGGTTGGAGTCGTATGCATATCCTTCAAGGTAGTTGGGAATCGGTTCAAGCGCAAGAGTAGCGACATCGGTTTGAGTACTTGCCCCTTGTACGTTTACCGCGGATGAGGTTTGACTCAGGTCGCTTTTGGTTGCTTCCAAGTTTCCAATCATCTCTGTCGGCGAAAGCTGGCTTAAATCATAGCTTAAATTAAACTGCCCCAGTTTGTTCGCACGCGTCGAAGTCAAAACTCTTGTTTTCACGAATCCCGCCGGCGCGCTGGCATCGGGCATACGACCATACAACTGCAAATTTGCCAGAGGATGGGAGACCTTTCCCTGCACATAATACGTATTGGTTCCCTTATCCAGCAGGGGGAAATAGGAAATGATTTTTATCGGGCTGTGATACGGCGTGGCAAGAGAATCAAGAGGAACATCCCGGTGTTCGACTTTTCCTTTCTGGATAATATCCTCTCCTCTATATATATCGGAATATATATTCAGTGCGTTTGCGTTCAATTTAGCGGACAGGTTGGGAAATGTAAATCCCGACTTGCTTACCTGCATTCTGTATATCCCGTCCGGAACAAAAAATGAGAAGGTTCCGCCGTCCGTGGTGACAAACGGATTCAGGATAGAAGGCGTATCTGCTCCGTTCACAAGAGTGAATTGACCGTTTGCCCGTTCGCGAGTCAAAATAACCTTCGCTCCATCTATCGGCTCAAGACTCTGGCTGTCAAAAACAATACCGTACGGATCCCAGGTGATGGGAACACAGTGACCCAAAGCGCCCTCGAACGTAAACGTTCCCTGCTTCTGTCCGCCCGTTCCCGTAGGCTCCTGTTTTGTTGAAACAAGATTGAGAGCCAGCCATTTTCTTGCCGCAGCAATAGGCGTTGCGTCCTGCCATTCAAGAGGCTCAACCGGCTCATATACTTTTGTCCCTTGCGTAGCTGCAGCATAGACCTCTTTGATAAATCCTCTTGTTTGCACCTGTTCTACGGGAGCAATAAGCCGCCCGGAGGCGTTTGATTTAACATCCGCGTTGCTTATCTCCGTTTTCCCGTCTTTCAAAAACAACCCCTGGAACGTATAGTTCCCCCCTGTCACTGTCGAAGATTTTAATTTTGCAATACCGTCATAGCCCAATTTCTGCATGTCAAGCTGTGAATCTCCGCTCGTACACACATTGCCGAATTCCGTTGCAAAACACACAAAAATAGTTGTCTGCGCATCTCTGCTCGGCAGATCTCCTGTTTTCGTAGTCAGTTTTGCCCGGTGAACCGTTACTCCCTGGCCGGAACAATCCGCATTTGCATCGCTACACTGCACGTAATCGAGACAGTGCCAGTTCATGGCGGGAGGAGGCGCTGCTTCCGTAGCGGGTTGAGGATTGGTTCCCGCCGTGGTGGCCGCAAATATTCCTTTTGCCGCAAAAAAACATACAAAAACCGAAATAAGCAATAAAAGGAATTTTTTCATAGCTTGTTTTAAGACTATTAAAAATACTCTTTGTTGTCAAGTCGGTCTGTTGTGGTTTTTTTTCCGGATAAAAATCAGGAGCATTACCGCAACGGAGACAAAAAGAAGGTAATAATGCATATCCACGTATTCCTCACAATGTCATTATGCTGAAATCTTATACTATTGTCAAAATTCTTTTGATTCTTTATTATTAAAGTACTATATATGAAACGATTTTCGAAGTATCTTGCGACGATATTTATTTTCGGTTTATTCTTTCTCGCGACTGCACTGTTTGGTCATAACGTCTTCGCGGTAACTTATGATCTTGTTGCGCCGTCCGGAACCCTAACCAGAGGACAGGACGTGCAATTTACTATTACCGTTGATACCGGAGGTCAGACGATTTCGTCCACCCAGATCGGAATGACATATGATTCTACCCTGCTCGAATACGTCAGCACCGCACCCGGCGACACATTTACTACCGTTTCGGCAAACGTTCAGGATACGGGAAAACTCGTGTTTTCCGGAACAAGCGAAAACGGCTATTCCGGAAGCGGAACATTTGCGGTGGTTACCTTTAAACTTATTGCGCAGGCTGCAGGTTCAACGCAACTGTGCGTGTTATTTAACCCGTCCGAAACACCGACCGTCCAACCCACCTCACCGCAGGCAACCTCGCTTCCCAAAACCGGTTCGGATGACCAAACCGGAAAAGGTGCGGTAGCAGGCATTGGTTTTCTCCTGCTTGCCGGCGGATCTCTCGCGTTCATCAATGCCAAAATGAAATTTCAGAAACCCCACACAACCCGTCACAAATCCTTGCATAAATAGGGAATTTTCTCTATGATGATTTTATGAAGAAACTTCTTTATGGCCTTATTGTTATGGCATTGTTTTTCTTTTTTGCATTGCCTTTTATGAATGCACATTTGTATGTGCAGGCACAGGCGACTTCAAGTGACACAACCGATCTCCCGATCATCTGCGGCTGCCCTCCCGAATTAAGTAAGATATATCAGGAAAAAAATACAGGGGAAAAATGCGTAGTTGATTACAATACGTTCAAGGAGGATCCCGCATCAAATCACCTTTGGGTTGAGGATGCCGAAATAACCGCCCAGGGAAAAGCCGACGACAGAGCCAGACAGTTTTTTTACTGGGTTGTCTCCCACAGCTCAATAGACAGTTATCCCACCATACTTAAGGTCTGGTCTACGGCCCGGAATGTCGCATATTTTTTTGTACTGATCGTCGCCGCAATCATGGGCGTCGGCATGATCATATCTCAACGAAGCAATTTTTCGAGCCGCATTAAGCTCTGGCCATCCATTATGAAACTATTGGCCATTCTTCTGTTTATCTCTTTCTCCGCAAGTATCGTACTTACTATTATTCAACTCTCCGACGTGCTCATGAAATTTTTTATCGAAAATCTCGGAGGAAAAGATCTGTTCAACATATATTTCGGCTCTGCGTCTACGGAGGCAAATTATCTGAATATCGTCGGCTGCCGGGACCTGAATATCCGGGTACAGGAATCTGTTCATGCGGAAATGTTTTTGCTTAAAATAACGAATGTCACGTATTACGTCATGGGAGGAATGTTGATACTCCGGAAGGTGCTTCTTTGGTTTTTGTTAATTTTATCACCGTTTCTTGCCATATTGGCGCCTTTCGTATTTATACGCAATATTGGATGGATCTGGATCGGAGTATTTTTTCAGTGGATTTTTTACGGACCCTTGTTCGCCCTGTTTTTAGGCGCACTCGCTACCATCTGGAAGTCGGGTATTCCGTATACGTTTGACTTTTCCCGGGTAAACAAGGCGTCCGGATACATTTACCCGACCGCAATGAACGTCCTGTATGGTGGTCCCGCACAAACGCAATCCATCACCAACAACGGAAATTATGTAGATACGTTTACCGAATATGTTATTTCGCTCATCATGCAGTGGGCCGTCATATTCTTCCCGTGGTGGCTGCTCCGCATCTTCAGGGATTATTGTTGTGACGGGATTTACGCGATGAAAAATATCCTTATGTCCATGTATGACCAGTCGCGCGGAACTCCCCCGAAACCTCCGGGACCCGTTCCTACCCCTGCCAACATCGGGGTTGCCATGAATATTCCGCAAAACATTACCATACCCATGAAAGTGAAAATCGAAACTATTGAAGAAATTAAAAAAGCCAAAACCGAAGAGATCACGAGGTCTCTTGATGTTTCCGCATCAAAGCTCGCGGACATCGCACATTACGAAACCGATAAGCAAAAACGCGAAACCGTCAACAAAAACCTCAACTTCCTGAAAAATCCGACGCTTGCCGAAACTCAAACCGACAGACAAAAATATATGAATATCCGTACCGAGCTCTTCAGCAGATCAATCAAGGAAGATCACGTGGCACAACGGATACTCTCATCTATTTCCACTTCGAAAATGGAGCAGCTGCAGCGCCGTGAGGAACTTTTAAAAACGGTTCCGAAAATGATTCCGGTCACCCACGTCGTATCCATCAAGGTCAAGCTTCCTCAGGAAAAAGTTCAATCCGTTACCGCGTCTCTTTCCTCTAACCCTGAAGTCGTACAGGCGGTCGCGATGAAAACCCAGCTTCAACAGACCCAGGTTCAAACGGTTCTCTCTTCTCTTGCTCAACAGGTAAGCCAACCGAGCGCAAACGTAGTGCAAAAAATAACCGAACAGTCCGGACTCTCAAAAGACAAAGTAAAGACTGTCCTGCAGACGTTTTCCGACACAGTAAAGTCAGACAAAAAACTAGAACAAAGCGTTGCGGATAAAGAGCAGCTTGACGTGAAAAAGGTTGAAGACATCATAGCAACACAGGCGCCCGTCATCGAAGAACCTGAACAGCATATCGAACAAACGGTAGCGATCCCTCCTTCCATATCGCTCGAAGATTATGAACAGGTTAAAAAAATGTGGGTTCAACAATACGAGAAAGGCGAGGTTCCGCTCACCGAAAATATCAAAACCAGAGAACAATGGGTTGAACAAGACGCAATATTCATCACCAATACTCTCAACAAACTGCTTTCGCCGAATGAAGAATTGAGACAGGAGGGCTTGGACGAGGTCGGTTATATTCTTCCGATCTTTTACATAAACAACCTGAAAGGTGAAGAGCTTATAGTCTATTTGAAGGCAAAACTCGAGGCGGCAAAACAGGTTAAAGACATGAAAGAAAAAGAAAAGGAAATTACGGAAAAAGTCAAAAGCAAGGAAAAAGAAGAATTGGTCGAAGTATCCAGACCCAAAGAAGAACACGCGGAAAAAACCATGACCATGGTGGAATCAATGAAGCTTGAGGACCAGGAACAAAAGAAGCCGGAACCCGAAACGGAAGAAAAGAATACTGATGTTCCGCACACGAAACCCGTTGAACAATCCGTCAAGAAAGAATCATGATCTCTTTCGGATACCGCGTAAGTATTCGTACATTTTGACCGGCCAACATCACCGTATCCTCGATGCGCATTCCCCATTTATCCGCGTAATACACTCCGGGTTCTATCGTAAACACATGGCCGTCCTGTAGCATATCGGAAGAAGAAACAGAAAGTTTGGGAAATTCATGAACCTCCAATCCTACTCCGTGCCCCAACGAATGAGAGAAAAGAGGAAAACCCGCCTCTTTGCATTCTTTCCTGCAATACTGGTCCAGCAGTTTCGCTTCTTTTGTTTTTGAAATTGCCTCGATTGTTTTTTTTTGAATCCCCAATAGGCTATCATATGTTTTTTTCATTTCTTCTGTCGGCCTGAAAAAAACCATACGGGTGATGTCGGAACGGTAGTTTTTATACATAATGCCGAAATCTACAAGGATAACGGATCGCTCTGTTACGACACCGTTCCCCTGTCCGGTATCATAGTGCGGAACTGCGGAGTGTTCGTTTACCGCCACAATCGGATCAAATGCCGGTGAATATCCCTGTTGGCGGACCCAGCTTTCCAATCTCCATGCAATATTTTTTTCCGATTCGCCCGCCTTGATACCGGGGAGAATTTCCCGCAGACATTCATCCGTAAGCGCGCAGGCTTTTTCAAGATCCTCTATTTCTTTTAGTTCCTTCGCCGCTCTGATTTTGGACAGGAATTTGCGAGTATTGACCAGTTTGACGTCAGGCAGCGCACGTTGTAAGGAAAAATATTCCTGAACGCGCAGATTTTCCGCTTCGATCCCAAGAACGTTAATCTTCTCCTTTTGAAGTATTGATGAAAGGTGATATATGAGTCCTTTTCCGGGTTCAAGCAGTTCCAAAATCACATCGGAAGAAGGTGAGGTATACCTCGCGTCCGTAAACAGATAGATGTTGTTTTTCGTCAGTAAAACAAACGCCTCCCGTTCGTCCGTAGTCAGACTCCTGAAACCCGACACGTACAGAATATTATAAAAATCGGAAACCAAAAGCGCATCAATTGATTCGCCTGAAAATAAATTTCGGATTCGTTCTAAGCGGGATTCATCCATGATATAGTATTGTATACCATTCACTAATAATTCTGCTCAGGATACACTCCTCCAAAAATACCTTTGTTCCGCCTAACTTACCTTCTTGTATTCCCGAACACAATATATATATAATATAACTATTACAGATTAAGTATAAGTATGATACCCACGTTTATTATATCCCTCAGGGAATTTTTGGAAGTTTTTCTTATCATTGGCGTATTCCTCGGTATATCGAAAAAACTCGACATCCGTAGAGAAAAAGAAATAATTTTAGCCAGCTTTGTCGGCGTATGCATTGCCTTGCTTATCCCTGTTTTTATATTTTTTTACGGAGACCGGGCTCGCCTTATATTTTCACGGCAACATGCGGAATTACTGGAATCCTATCTCATGATTTTTTCCGGATTCTTCATTGCATATGTTGTTTTCTCCCTCCATAGATCGTTCGTGCACCACCGTTCGAAAAGTTTAATTTATGCACACCGGAAACTGCAACAAAGGATTTTTGACATTTCTCTTTTTTTTACCATAATTTTTTTTATTGTAAGGGAAGGATTTGAAGTCGCTCTGTTTACCGCAACTACATCATTGTTCTCTCGGTTTTCCGGGAATATGACCGGACTTTTGCTCGGATTTGTGACGTCCTCTTTTTTTGGTCTTCTTACGTTTTTCGGCTTTATGAAATTCTCCATTGCCAAAGTCTTCAAGATAACCGAATATCTGATTATTCTTCTGGGAGCCGCATTCGTAAAAAACGGCATATCGGAACTGATTACGCAGTACTTCAAAATAAACTTATCTGCAATCATATCAATCCGTATTCCGTTCGTTCCCGCCTCCTCTTCATATGCCGGACATCTCTTGAACAGTTTTTTTGGCATAGAACAGACGATGAGTGCGGCAACCATAAGCATTATGCTTTTATATATATTTATCGCATATATGTTGTTTATCCGTAAAAAAACATTGTGACCTGCTGCTATAATTACGCTATCGACTATGGATTATTACAAAGAAAGCCAATACCTTGCTCAAGTAGATATTAATGATTGCATTACCGGACGAGTCGAGCGCTGGCTGGCCCATGAACAAGGAATCCTTCACCGTGGATTTACCGTAATCCTTACCTACAAGGGTTCTTTTGTGTTGCAACACAGAAAGCACCCGGCCTTCAATCATTTTTTTGATCTTACGTTTTCCTCGCATCAGTTGTATAAAAAGAAAGTGTTGCAAAACGATGAAGACGCAATATCCGAAACCCTGAAACGGGAATGGGACATCTTGCCGGATCAACTTCCTTCACGCTTTGAATTCCTGGGAAAAATTTATTATAAAGCTAAGGATCCCGAGAGCATATATACCGAGCACGAAATCGACTACATATACAAAGCCGAACTGAACAATCCCCCAAACCCTAATCCGGATTTTGCATACGGATATAAACTTGTGAATAAAAATACAATACTTACTCAGGGAAAAAATTCTTCTCTCCGGTTTACGCCATGGGTCGCAACAATGCTGCGCAAAGATTTGATAAAATAGTCTTAATGCAGACAAAATATAGATATCATCTGTTTGCTCTTTCCGCAGGAATCTTCTGGTCAACTTTATCTGTGTTCACCGCATATCTTTCGAAGCTCAATGTTAATCCGTTTACCCAGGTTTTCTGGAGAATTGTTATTGCATGTACGACAGTATTCGTTATTGATCTTTTGTTTTTCCGCAAACAGTTTGCGCTCAAGAAAAAAGAGTTGATCTACATTTTGATAAACGGATTTTTAATTATGTTGGGATACACAACCTTTTCCGCGGGTATTTACCTGGGAACCCCCATTGCAAAAGCGATTGCACTTAATTATGCATACCCCGTTGCGGTAATCGTTTTTGCCTATCTTGTTTTTAAACAGACTCCGACAAAAAAAAGCCTTATAG
>JBJKRW010000113.1:0-4312 GCA_046704445.1 Microgenomates group bacterium | reverse complement strand
GGACAACTCAATCGGAATCACCAATGAATCGGTAGTCATGAACAAGCGACAGCTTACCAAACAACTCGAAAAAATTATCGTCAAGTTGAACAGGCCGGCGCTTATCGAGGAGTACATCGAAGGAGATGAATATGATGTGTCAATCCTGGGAAGTGATGAGTCCGATCTCCGGGTGTTACCGTTGTCGCGTTCGATTTTTGACAAGATGCCGAAGGGATACTGGCATATTTATCCGTTTAAGGCAAAATGGGAAGAAGATCCGATTTATCAGCACATCATGATCCAGCGACCGCCGAAAAATATCAGTAAGCGATTAAGTTCATTGATCACGGAGATTGCGTTGGATACGTACAATATCCTGGATTGTCATGATTACGGAAGAGTGGAAATCCGGGTCGACAAAAACGGGAATCCGTATGTACTCGAATTAAATCCGAATCCTTCAATTAACATCAACGACTGTGTTCCCGCCTGCGCCGAGATGGTTGGAATGGATTACGGCGATTTTCTTGAAGATATTATACGGATGGCTATCAAGCGCTATAAAAACAAGCCTCCCTATTATCACCTTCAGACGAATTTGATGTAAGGTCTGTCCGGCGGAATGATTTGGTGGTCGCTGAGGGGCTTGAACCCCCGACCTTCTGAATGTAAATCAGACGCTCTGGCCAACTGAGCTAAGCGACCGATATTCTCCCTACGAGTAAATCTTAATACTCCGCGTTAATTCGCGATATCTTGCGCTCTCATTCTTACTTCTGCGGGAAAATGTAAGTGGGTACGGATGGAGTCGAACCATCGCTCTGTTCTTTATCAGAGAACTGTTTTACCGTTAAACTACGCACCCTACGGACCCGTGCTTTTGATTAGTTATTATAACAGAATTCAGGGGAATGTAAAAACTTTCATATAATCCTATAGTGTCATCCATATGATATAATAGAGCGATGACAAAGGCAGAAACGCTTACTCCCCTCGCGAAAATGGGAGATTCGTTTTCGTTACCCGGTTTACCCTATACATTTGACCGCATCCTTTTCAGGGAATTGCGGAGGCGTGACCGTTCGTATTTTCTTACCTGCGCGCTGTTTAATTACGCGGCACTTCATCAACCTGTAAATGATATGAGAGGTATGGTGGCGGAAATTCCGTATCAGCTCCACGACCGTCTGGAAGAGGTCGAAAGCAAAAAATGTGTCAACGTAGTGGCGAGTTTGGACGATGTCCCGATAGGCGTCATACAAGAATATGGCGGATACGGAGGCGCTAACAGACAACATTATCTTGTTCCGAAACCCGTGGCGCTCGGTATGATTAACTACAGGAAGGCTCACAGAATACCCGGTTTTGATGAAATAGCGTTTGCGGTTGACGCTCGGCAATTTAAACCGAAAGATCTTAAAAGGATGGAAGACGCACACTGGAAATTTGCCAAAACTACCGCCTATCCCGAATATCCCGCGGAACTGGTCACGCGGGTCGTCATTACCAGGGATGATCTGAGACCGAGGATTTTCAAGCCAATTGATTTAACAGGACTGGAGTTATCTTTGCAGCAGGTTCTTCAGCAGCAATTGGCAGCGGAAAACATTGAAGATCTCAAAGTGGTAATTCAGCAACTTCCCTCCGAGCATCTGGTGGCGGCAAGAAATCTGGCAAGAGATCAGGTTCATGGATCGTTTGATCCCTACTATATTGAGGGATCAGCCTATCCTTATTTCGGAGTGTATTTGAAAAATTCGAGAAATAAAAGAGTGCCGCCGCTTCTTATTGCGATGGCGGGATATGATGCGGTTTATTCCGGTAATACATTGGACGATATTCAGCTTCCTCCTTTTGCCATTGCCACAAATCTGGTGGTGATGAGGGAATTTAGAAAACTCGGCATTGCGGAACGCCTGCGTTATTTTACACACAGCTATTATTTCAAACATCAGCCCGACGGTATGATATTCGCCGATCTGACTACTCCTGAATCAATGCGCCTGTATACGAAAAAGTTTAACGCACATGTGATAAAACAGATGTGGTGGGGGTCATTGCGGTATACGAAATAAGAAATTATTGTTTTTTTTTGGGAGTTCGATACAATACCTATATGATCTATTTTTCCGAGCTCCGTGGAAAAACAGTGTTTTCGGAAGATAAAATTATCATAGGAACTCTGGAAGATATAATTTTCCAGGCTTCGGAGACCCCTCTGGTCTCAAAGATCGTGGTGAGGGGGAAACTGAAAGACAAATTAATTATCCCGATAAAATACTTGTATAACTTCGGTTCCGAAATAATTATCGGAAAAGATTATGACGTGGTTGAGCTGGAACAGAACGAACTTCATCTTGTCAAGAACCTTTTGGATAAGCAAATAATAGACCTTAAGGGAAATAAGGTAGTAAGAGTGAATGATGTTGCAATACAAGACAAGGCCGGTTTGTATGTTGCCGGAGTCGATATCGGTATCCTTGGAATTTTGCGTTGGTTCAGATTGGAAAAGCCGATCTATAAATTTCTAGCCGTTTTTGGTATTAAGCTCAGTTCAGAGTTTCTTTCGTGGGGCGATATTCAGCCTCTGGAGCTTATGCATGGTGAAGTAAAACTCAGGAAAAAAGAGGAAAAGCTCAAAAGAATCAGGCCGGAAGACCTTGCGGATTATTTGGAAAAAACCAATATAGTAAACGTGGGAAAATTTTTGAGGATTCTTGACGAACGGAAGGCGGCGGAAGTACTTGAACACCTAAACCTCAACTATCGCGCGTCGTTTTTCAGGCATTATAATGTTGATAAATCAGCTCGCCTTCTTGCGCTTATTGATCCGGACGATGCAGTCGATATTCTTCTGACTCTCCCCGCAAAAAAAAGGCAGCAGGTAATAGAACTATTGCCTTCAGAGAAAAAATCTCAATACAATCATCTTCTCAAATTTTCCGATACGCAGGTGGGTAGTCTGTTAACCACGGAGTATTTGACCGTAGGACCGAACGATCATGTAAAAGAGGTTCTGAAGAAAATCAGATTGGAGACAAAGGAGTTTTATTTATTGAATACCATCTATGTGCTAAACGAAAAAAAAGAATTGATCGGAGTGTTTAACTTGCATGAATTGCTGCTGCAGGAGGATCCCGAAACGCCGGTTTACAAATTCATGATCCAGGATGTGCTGGTTACTCATTTAACTACGCCTGCGGAGATTGTGCTGAGTAAAATGATCAAATATAGATTGACCGCTTTTCCGGTTATTGACGACAATAAAAATTTACTCGGCATTGTGGCTATATCCGATTTGATTCAATTGTTCTTGCATAAAATCATATGAAAGAAATTAATTCAATATTCGACCGGCTGAAAAAAAAATTTGACAGACTTCCGAAACGATTGCTCCTGATTACGGCAATTGTCGGGCCGGGTTTAATCACGGCCTTTGCGGATAATGATGCGGGAGGAGTCGCCACATATTCTGTTGCTGCGGCAAAATTCGGGTACGGCATGTTGACGATGCTTATTCCTATTACGATTGTGTTGGCGGTTACTCAGGAGATAGGAGCAAGGATCGCCGTTGTTACCGGAAAAGGCCTGGGTGATTTGATTCGGGAACGGTTTGGCATCCGTGTTGCAATATCGGTTTTTTTGGTAATGTTCGTAGTGAATTTCGGGGTAATTCTTCAGGACGTCAGTGGTTTGAAAGGAGCGTTACAACTTTTTAATCTTGATTTCAGACTGTTTCTTCCTCTTCTCCTTCTGTTTTTGTTTCTGTTTATTGTGACCTCGTCTTATGCCAAGGTTGAAAAGTTTTTTCTTTTCCTAATTTTGTTTTATCTTACTTACTTTTTTTCCGCAATATTGGCCAAGCCGAACTGGGGACTGGCATTTAAATCTATCTTTATTCCCACCTCAAAAATTACATTCAATTATCTCTATACGTCGATTGCGGTGCTTGGTACGACGGTAACGTTGTGGGGGCAGTTTTTTATCAACAGTTATGTAAAGGATAAACATCTTTCGCCGTCCAGATTAAAATACGAGCAGATTGAGATATATGTCGCATCATTTTTAAGCGACGCATCAACATGGTTTATTATGCTTGCGGTTATTGCTACGCTGTTTGCAAATAAAATAACAATAAGCGGGGCCGCGGAGGCCGCATTGGCAATACAGCCTTTCGCAGGTCAGTTTGCTTCGGTTCTTTTCGGGGTCGGGCTTCTGGTTGCGGGATTTTTGGGATGTGCGATAGTTCCGCTTTCGACCGCATATGCGTTTTCCGAATTTTTCGGTTACGAAGGAAGTCTTGACAGCACATTTAAAAAAAGCAGACTTT
>JBJKRW010000112.1:0-11181 GCA_046704445.1 Microgenomates group bacterium | reverse complement strand
CCCTGTGACCCTGCCGCAATGATGCAGAGTTTGTTCGGAGGCATCCGGACAGTCTGCTCTTCCTTGATAATCGTATTTTCGGGTGTGGGAAGGTAACCGATTTCCTTTGCCAGTCGCGTATTCTCCCTCATCGAACGTCCCAAAAACACCACTTTTCTGTTGAATTTGATTGCCGCTTCCACACATTGCCTGATCCGGGAAATATTTGAGGAAAAGGTAGTCATGATAAACTTCCCTTTGGTTTTTCTCATCTCGTCCTCAAACGTACTGCCTACTATGCTTTCCGACAAGGTCAAACCTTCTCTTTCCGCACCCAGACAATCCGAAAGTAGACACAACACGCCTTCATGCCCTGCTTTTGTAATCGAATAAAAATCCGGAGGACTTCCATACGGAGGAGTAAGGTCGAGCTTGAAGTCTGTTCCGTGATATATCGTGCCGACCGGAGTGCGCAGAATAATATGCATGGTATCCGGAATCGAGTGGGTCATTCTCACGAACTGTATCCTGAACTCGCCGAATACATATTCGCGGCCGTACTCAACCTGGTTTATTCTGACTTTTTGATCAAACTCCTTGAATTTCCTTTCGACGAACGATGTGGTCAGCTTGCTGGCAAATACTTGCGGTTTGCCCAAATCGCCGTAATAAAAGGGGAGCGCCGACGTGTGGTCTTCGTGCCCGTGACTCAAAAGAACCGCTCGTATTTTATCGGTCTTGTCTTTCAGGTAATGAATATCAGGAATCACAAAATCAACACCCAGTTCCTGTTCCTGCGGAAAACCGATGCCGCAATCGATAATAAGAATGTCCTGTAACACATAATCCGCGTTGTTCTGTACCCCGCGCACCGCGGGTCTGGTGCTCTTATATAATTCATAGACGTACATGTTTTTGGTTACCCCAACCACCCCGCCCAAAGGAATAAATCGAAGTTTATATGCGTTCATAACACAAGTTTATTAAGTTATAATAAGTACAGAGTTCATAAAAAAATATTTCTCTATGCCGGATAAAGCCTGGAAAATACGGACTCTAAAATTTCTTTCATTATACCACTTGTTATACTATATCTACCATTATGAATATATCCGTCAAAAAAATCCGTGCAAAGCTCAACGAAGTACTGGATCCCGAACTCGGCATTTCCATAGTCGATCTCGGTCTTATTTATAAAGTCACCGTGGACAAAAAAAACAAGGTAACAATCCGCATGACCCTCACCACAATGGGTTGTCCGCTTATTACCACTATAGAACAGGAAATAAAATATAAACTTTCCGAACTCGGAATTCCCGAAAAAAACATCAAGGTGGATCTGACATTCGACCCTCCGTGGTCCATGGAAAGAATGTCCGAACGCGCCAAAGCAATACTGGGTATTTAACGCGGCACACGCTTTTGTTGACTCTCCGTTCCGGATTCCGCATAATAACAATAACTGTACATAATTTCTGTATACACTATGCCTAAAGGCGGATTTTGGGACGACACATTCGAAAAGCTTGCGGAACTCGGAAAGTCAACCGCCGGAAAAACCGTAAAATCAATGGGAAGCATTGTAAGTCCTACCAAAATGTTCGAATCGGTGACCGGAAAACAGTCGGGCGACCGGGGGATAGAACAGCTTGAAAAAGGCAAATCTAAAAAACAAAATCATACGCCTCTTGACTTCAAAAAACTGCAGGACAGCTATCAGAACCAGGACAAGGCAAAAACCGACGCGCTCCGCAATAGACTTTTCCAGATGGTCAAAAACGAAGAGGAAAAACTCCTCATGCAGCATAAACAGGAAGAAAAACAGAAAAAACAAAGAGAACTGTACGAAAAGGAGCAGAAAAAACGTCAGGAAGAAGCAAGACTAAAAGCATCGCAATCGGCAGAACTTCCCCACGGCAAAGAACGAAGGAGCGTTTTTTCCAAAAAAAAGGTCGCAAAGCGGGAACAGGCCGAAGTAAAACCCTCCTCAGGCAAGCAATAAACCTTCCGGATCCTCTTTCTTCTCATTCTGTGATATAATTATAGGTCTTGTATGAAAGAAGTTCATTATACAAAATATCGCGCACTCAAACCGGGACTTGAGTTCAAACGAAAACTGGGGTATGTCACCGCTGTCGGCCTCGTTCTCCTTGCGGTTTTTGTCTCCGCATGCCAGGCTCCTGCCTCCTCAAGCGAATCCGCGCCTCCGTTGAACTACACTCCGGTTTCCCTTGACCAATTCCAGCAATTCAGTTGTCCGCCTGTTCCCGGCCTTGGGGACCCCAAACCCGTAACAAGCCACGCCAATTTTCCCGAAGATCAGGCAGACTATGGGATTGCGCCCGCAAAAATTGAGCTCCATGCAAAAACAGTAACCGCCAATAATCAGCAAACCTTTCAACTGAGTATTACGCCTTTTCTGGGAAGCCCCACTACAATCGAACCCGTATCTCCGCAGGAAGCCGAACTGATTAACGCAAGAACACGGGTGGAGGTAAAAGTTGACAGAACCCCACAAACCGAAAGCTATCTTACATTCACGTTTTTCGCACACTGCCAATAATAAAGATTATTACATTCCCTGCGCAAAGATATGCAGAGTATCCCCGGATCCAATCCTGTAGTAAAAAAAGACTTTCAAAACATCACCGGAAATACTTCAGTAATTCGTTAGTTTATTCCTCCGGAACCCTGGGAAGTTTTATTTCTCCCGACGCGATTTTTCCGAAAAAATCCGGAATTTTTCCCAGTTTTGCGGGATTATCCGTTTTCGAAACTCCTTCCGCAAACTTCTTCAAACGGTCAAGGTTTTTTCTTCGCAAAACAGGAGCAATGCGTGTACCTGCCATAACGATAAGCATATCTCCTATGATATCTTCCTGAGTTTGTACGTCATATTCGTTCCAGGAAAATAAATCGAACGCATGTCTGATAAACCATTTTACGTCATCAGGTAAAAACGTCTTATCAAACTGATCCGCCGCTTTGGTAAACATGCCGTTTCTTATTTCGCGAAGCCCTTCCTTAAACTGTTCGTCATTCCATACGTCAAAATATCCCGCTTTCATTATATTGGCGATATTCTTTCCCGTAGAAACATAGTCGTCGGAAGTATTTGCTGCGATAAGGTTTTTTGACCATTCGTTATATAGTTTCCCTGCGGAATCGAGGATTCTTACCGTGTCAAGATAGCGACTCAAACTTATGCCCATACCCGGTCTGTTCGATTTCCCCAGCTCTTGCCGTACGGTTGAAGTCCAGTCATATACGTCACGCGCGCTGTATTTATCCCCATCGGATACGCCGAGAAATTTTGCTAACGCCGGATTATGTTCCTGCATTATCGCGGTACGGACTCTCAGGTCTATTTCCAAAAGTGCGCGAAACGCAGGGCTCTCCTCAATTCCCTTTGACGCTTTCACGATTTCCTCAATAACGGAAGGCTGGGAAAAATCTTTACCTTTAAACGGAAGCACATCGTTAAATGAAACTATACTGTGAAGACTCGTAAGTGAGTAATATTCCGAGTATAAAGCCACCCCCGAGTCGTCCAGGACCCGCAAGCCGGTTATATGACCGCGTTCTCTTTTCCATCGAACCGCATCCTTTACATCCAGGGGTGCGATACCTTTCTGTTCCGCAAGCTGCGTCAGTTCTCTTGAAAGAACCTGTAATTTTTCCAACTGACTATGCGCCTGTGCGTCTACTTCTTTCGAACTGCCGTAAGGGTTCCCGGGGTAATAATTTGTCCCGAAAAACGTAGTGTTGTCAATCTTCGCAAATCCTTCCGTCTCGTCATCTGGCACAAATTCAACCATGCGCACTACGTATATTCCGTCGGTTTTTTCTGGAGGCGGCCAGGCATGTATGGTAATGTGCCGGGATTTTCCCCGGGATATAGCCTGTGAGTATGCCACGCCATCTATCCACCCCAGGCATCGTTCAGGTTGCCGGGGAAACATGGAATTTTCTCCGATTTTTTTTGCTCTCAACGCTGTCCCCACAATCGACAATTGAAAAGAGCCGAGAAATTGTTGAATCTGACAGGCAAAACCGGATCGGGAATCTTTAACTACCGTTTTTTCTTTTCCTCCCCCTGCAAACGTCACGGTGGCATCTTGATTCGATAACAGACCCAAAGGATACAGATCTTCTTTTTTTATTAAACCTGCCTGTTCAGGCTTTTTCGGTCGAAACTCAGTTTTTGGTAACGCGGACATACGTTGTAGGGTAAAATCCGAAGGCCGAACAAGCTTTGACTGCAAAAAATCTCCGAACGATTGCTGAATATATACTCTTTTCTTTTGTATATTTTCTCTTTCCTGCAGCTCCGCTGACTGCTGCATAACCGCAATTGCAACGGCTTTTCCCAACTGTTGCTCGTCGGAAAATCCGGATTCCCGGATAATCTCTTTTTTTTCTTGAAGACTCAAATCCATAAGATAGATACCCTTGCAGAACGCCACAAGCTCCTCGTAATTGTCCTTAAGACGTTTATCGACTAACCCCTGACTAATCATTCCGGAAAGTTTATCGCGAATGGCCAAAGAAAGAATTGAATCTTCGCCGATCTGTGTATTGGCAAACGAAGCCCATCTCCAGTTTGCATAATTACGTACGGCACGCTGCAACTTTATACTGCGTTGAATCGCAGGGTTTTTGAATTCAGGTTTATTGGGTACTTGTGCTTGGGTTTTTTCGTTCATAAAACCCTTTCATCAACAACGTAATATCTCATACAGCCATATTGTACATGAAATAACTCTTGCTTTTCCCAAATATGCAAAATTAATAATTATGTCATTTATACGACATATATGATATTCTGAATATATGCGAAATGTAACGATCGCGTTTTTTTCAATCCTCTCCCTGTTTTCTCTTATACTCAACGTCATTCTCTTGAACCAGATGCGGTCGCAAAACAGGGTGGTCGAAGTTGTCGACGGGGATACGTTTCAGCTTGTATCCGGAAAGCGTGTACGCCTGATGGGTGTTGACGCTCCGGAATATAACCGTTGCGGAGGCCCTGAAGCAAGGCGGTATCTGACGGGGCTTATCCTCAACAAACAGGTGGCGCTTAACGAAGAACAGCAGGAAACATACGGAAGATCTTTAGCGCTCGTATACGAATCGGGCCGTCTCATCAACCGGCTGGTATTGGAGCAAGGCTTTGCGGTTCCCGATTACCGGAAAAATTCCCAAAGAGACGCTCTTACTGCGGCATATCATAAGGCCAAAACAGCGCAAAACGGCATTTTTGCCCTCTGCAAAGAACAACCGGATGCAAAGCCTTCGAACCCGAAATGTGTGATTAAAGGAAACATAGACAAAAATACCTATAAAAAATATTATCACCTGCCGGGATGCAGACAGTATAATCAGATCGTATTGGACAAAGATATCGGCGAGCAATATTTCTGCAGCGAAAAAGAAGCGGAGCAGGCCGGATTTGTCAAAGCGGCGGGCTGCCCGTAAACGCGCTTATTTTGACTTCAGATACCGCAGTATATCTTCATGATGATCAAATGCGAATTCGCTTTTTGGAGGCAGATCGTCCAAATCAAACCATCTGACTTCCTGTGATTCATTATCGGGAACTCCTGTTTTTTTTAACGGATACGCCACATAGACAAATGCCACATTTTGTTTGTCTTCCTGCGGACGCACGGGGCTGTCATTTATCCAGAGCAATTTTCCAAGCCGGACCGTATAGCCGGTTTCTTCAAAAACTTCCCGTTTTGCCCCTTCCTCTAGGGTTTCGTCTCTGTTTAAGTATCCGCCGATCAAACAATACTTGCCTCCGTTGGAAAGATGTGCGGCCCGCTTGCAAAGCAGAATTTTACGCCCCCGTATCACCAGACAGTCAACTACTATATGCCGCAGTTTTGCCGTGTTTCCGTTTTCGAAGGTACAGATGATCATAACGTAAGAATGAGTTAATTACTCAAATTGTTTAGAGCTTTTTCTTTAACCCTGAATCGAATTAAAGTCGGAGTGGCCGGACTTGAACCGGCGACCTCACGGTCCCGAACCGTGTGTTCTGGCCATCTGAACTACACTCCGTTGACAATTTATTATAACACAACGTGCTTTTATTTCTTCTTTTTCTATATAGATCGCTTTATATATGTATAATCCTATAGTATAATATACCACTATGACAGGAATTGATCATAGATTTGAAGCTTTTCAGGACAAATTTGTGGTAGACGCGAATAATAATGTGATGAGCTGGAAATGTCCGAACCACAATCCTAATTGTCCTATAACACGTAAGGTTGAATTAAATTCGGACAAGGATGTTTTCATTATTTAGCGCATAGTCCGTGCAATCGCCGAATTTCATCATCATGATCAGACTCGTTTTTCCCAAATAAAAAGATCAAACACCGGTGATGGCATCATTATGTGTAATCAGTGTCATACGGAACATCATGCAAACGACGCGGGTTCTTCCCGGCTCAAAAGATAACTCAGCTGAAAACGACTTTATAATGTAGTAGTATAAAAGAATGAAAATTCAGAAAGTTATCGCGCGTGAAATTCTCGACAGCAGGGGAAATCCTACCATCAGTACCCGCGTATATCTTCAGGACGGATCAACCGGAACCGCGGCAGTACCCTCGGGCGCATCAACGGGAAAATACGAAGCGGTAGAGCTGCGAGACCATGATCCCAAACGATATAACGGTTTGGGAGTGTTGACTGCCGTTACAAACGTAAACGAAAAAATTTCCGGGACACTCACCGGTATGGATGCGGAAAAACAGGACCAAATAGACCAAAGACTGAGAGAGCTGGACGGGACGGAAAACAAGGCAAAACTCGGAGCAAACGCAATACTGTCCGTTTCCATGGCAACGGCGAAAGCGCAATCCGTTTCGGAAAAAAAACCGTTATATGAATATCTGACCAAATTCAATCCGAAACACACAGTGCCGTACGTCATGCCGATTCCGATGATGAACATCATGAACGGCGCAAAACACGCAAACTGGGCCACCGACATCCAGGAATATATGATACTGCCGCTTAAGACAACAAAAATAACCGAAGGAATACGGATGTGTGCCGAAACATACTATTGTCTGAAGCAGGAACTCAAAGCCCTCGGTTATTCGACAAACGTCGGAGACGAAGGCGGCTTTGCTCCCCGCGTATCGTCAAACGAAGAACCGTTTAAGCTCATCCACCAGGCAATTACCAAAGCAGGATACCAGACGGGTCTTGATATTGTTATGGGAATTGATGCGGCCGCTTCCGAATTTTTCAAAGACGGCACGTACCGTCTGAACAAAGAAGGGAAAACCATGACTTCGGAAGAACTTTCCCGGTTCTACCTCTCGCTGAGGCAAACCTACCCGATTATGACCATCGAAGATCCGTTTGACGAAGACGACTGGTCCGGCTTCCAGACATTCACCGCCAGGTCTGCGGGAAAATTCCAGATTGTCGGCGATGACCTCTACGTCACCAGCTCAAATCGGATCCAAAAAGGCATCGAACAAAAAGCAACAAACTCCGTACTTATCAAGCTCAACCAGATCGGAACGGTTACGGAAACCGTACGGGCGGTTCTTCTTGCCAGACAGAACAACATGACTGCCGTTGTTTCCCACCGATCCGGCGAAACCGAAGATACCTTCATTGCCGATTTCGTGGTTGCCATGGGAACGGGTCAGATAAAAACCGGTGCACCCGCCCGAGGCGAACGGACCGCAAAATACAACAGACTCATGGAAATAGAACTGGAACTCGGCGAAAACGCAACATACGGCCAATTCCCTTTCTTCAGCCTTTAACAGCACTCCACCTTTCACCTCGTAGGTGCAATAAATACAAGTGTGTTATAATCTGTGCATGCCGCGCGAACAAGTCATAGCAGCACTAGAAAATGAACCTAATTCAGTGGGAAGATCTCTAATATATACCGCTTATTCCGCACTCAGATTTTCACCAAGACAATTGGATCAACGTCGGACAATTCCTGTTCTTGAACGTGAAATAGAAGCTGCACGTATGTACGGATTGCCGCTAGCGGTTTTTAGATTCTTCGATCTGCTTCATGCCAATATGACACAGACTGATGACAGCGGTCTTGATTCTCGCGCATTTACCGCTTTGCTGCGAAACCCGGAGCTGTTATTCGGGTCTACAACCGGAACAATAATAGCATTTGGAAACGTGTTGGACCGGTATGGCGAATCCGAATGGCGTCAAGTAGGGGAAACGGTTGACGGAGATCATAGGGAACCTCCCGACAGTCATTTTGCCTTACTCGGTCTTCCGGTCAATCTTACCAATAATTCTAATCTCGGTGAATATTACGTAAGACATCTTATTTCGAAATACTTTGAAACAGCCCATGACCTTGCTTCAAGACACTTGGGTCCCAGACAAGAATGCGTAAACATAGGATTCGCCGCACGAAAAGCAGCATTGGATTGTCTAATACCCGCATATGATCGATACGATGTACTGCGTTTTTTTCCCGATCCCGACGGCGGTATTCTGTCGAAAGCAAAACTCAGCAGAATGCCCGTTACCGGATAATTTTCTTCGAACCGTCTTCTAAAAACCGAATTTGCTATACTGTTCTCATGAAAATCTACAACACTTTATCCAGGAAACTTGAAGATTTCAAGCCCATCGAAGACAAAAAAATCCGTTTTTACCACTGCGGCCCGACCGTGTATTGGGTCCAGCATATCGGAAACCTGAGGGCAATGACCTGGGCAGATCTTATCCGAAGAACGCTCATCTATGTAGGGTATGACGTCACGTTTGTCCGTAATTATACCGACGTGGGGCATCTGACAAGCGACCAGGATCAGGGAGAAGACAAAATGGAAAAAGGCGCAAAACGCGAAGGACTGAGTCCGAAACAGATCGCGGACAAATACATAGAAATTTTTGAAAACGATCTCCACGCGCTGAATATCCTTGACCCCGACTACAAACCCCGCGCCACGCAATACATTCCCCAGATGCAACAAATGATTCAGACCCTGCTGGATAAAGGATTTGCCTATATCACCTCGAAAGCGGTCGTATTTGACGTGTCCAAATTTCCGGAATATAACAAACTGAACAGACAAAAACTGGAACTCAACCGCCAGGGTATGGGAAAAGGAACTGTTGAGGATCCGGAAAAAAAACATTTTGCCGATTTCAATCTCTGGGTATTTAAAAAAGGGGCACACGCCCACGCGTTGCAAACCTGGCCGTCCCCATGGGGTGAAGGATTTCCCGGCTGGCATATTGAATGCAGCGTCATGTCAAAATCGCTTCTGGGCGATACGCTTGACATACACATGGGCGGAATCGAACACATCGCAATACATCATACGAATGAAATCGCTCAAAGCGAGGCGGCCAACGGAGTTCCGTTTGCCCACTACTGGTTGCACAACGAACACCTTGACGTAAACGGCAGAAAAATGGCCAAGTCGGAGGGAACGGGGTATACCTTACAGCAAATTACGGAAAAAGGGTACGAACCGCTGGCTTTGAGGTATTTTTATTTATCCGCACATTATCGCTCCAAACAAAACTTTACCTGGGAAGCGCTTTCCGCGGCTCAGGAAGGATACAGACGGCTACAAGATATGGTAAGGCAACTCAGATCACAGACACAACGCACTGCGCTTTCCGAGGAAAAACTGCAGAAACTTGACGCCTACCGTCAAACATGCACCGAAGCGCTCATGAACGACTTTCAGATTCCCCAGGTATTGGCAACAATCTGGGAAATGCTCAAATCAAACATCCCTTCGCCGGACAAACTGGATTTTCTTTTTGAATTCGATCAAATACTCGGTCTCAAGCTCAATGAAGTTTCGTCAATCATCATACCCGAAGAAGTCAAAGCGCTTGCGCAAAAACGGCTGAACGCGCGCAAAAATAAAGATTTTCAACTCTCCGACAAACTGAGGGATGAGATAACCCAAAAAGGATTTGCGGTTGAAGATACTCCGGACGGCTATCTGTTAAAGAAGAATTGAGCGTACTTATCTACTATTCTGTGTAAAAAAAGTACTATAGGGAACCAGCGCATAACCTATTTGCGGGAACTTGCCCCGTGCAAGAAAATCACGCGTATTTTTCTCGAACATTTTCACCGAATAAAAACCCGCAAACAACAAGTCTTTAAATTCCGGGGCAAGACCGGATACGGTTAAGTGTGCGTATGTGGAAGAATTATTGATAAGTGAATTCAGGTTGACATGGTGATAGTGTACCCCGTGTTCCTTATCCCAATGTTTGTTTTTTTGAAGAATTTCGATAATTCTTGGTCTTCCCAACAACCAGGAAACAAAAAGAAGATGCCTCTGTCTTTCGTCAAACGTCACTCTCTGCTGCAAACCCTTTACTTGTCTTAGAATATCCCACACCGCAAGATTCGGATCCGGATTCGTACGGTACACATTAAGTGTCAGGGTGTTCCTTCTCGGATCTTTAACCAGCTCCGACCGGCGCTCGATGTCCGCGGGATCCCGCGAATTGACCGACCTGAGCAGCGCGTCAAGATATGCTTCACGCATGTCTATCGGCCAATGCCGTACAAATTTCCTGAGGATCGAATCCAGGTCTTCGCCGGTTTTTTTCGCGGAAAAAACGAGATCGGTAAATACCTCAGCCGCCTGAGTCCGTCTTTTCATTTGAACACCAAGAAGAGGGTTGGCCAGCCTAGCATCATTTTCCCTGAACCGGTTGTCTTCTTCAAGAAGGTAATCAAACGAATTTCTGCGATTCTGTAACGCATTGGCAAAATCCGCGAAATCAACATCTTCGAGAAAAAAATAGCTTTTCATCCGTGTCTGCACCTCGTCACGATTGATCGCGCCGGTCGGAAGTGCATATACCGACCGGAGATACTCCTGAAGCAATACGTAGGATAGTCCCCAGATACGTCTTGTTCTTTCCGAAAGTAACGGGGTTGAAAGAAGCTCTTTACCGATAATTTCCGGAATAGGCATAATGCGCTGCAGAAATTATAACACGGAGTTTCCCCGCAAGATCGGCTATAATGTATATAGTATGTCATACACCCCGTCACCGCTCAAACAACTGTTTCACCGCACGAGACGTTCCCTTGCCCGTTCCTGGCTTGCTCATATGCCGGCGCTCCAGATCGCAATAACCGGAAGCCAGGGAAAAACCAATACGACCCGGCTTGTGTACGAAACCCTGTGTACG
>JBJKRW010000111.1:0-3221 GCA_046704445.1 Microgenomates group bacterium | reverse complement strand
CCTCCCAGGGAGTTCTCATGTCATACGTGCACCACAACAAAAAAGTTGCAAGTCTCATTGAACTTCTGTGCGAAACCGACTTTGTGGCACAAAACGTCGATTTTCAAAAGCTCGGCCAGGAAATTGCCATGCAGGTCGCCTCTCTCAAACCGAAATCAGTTGACGATCTTACTGCACAGGAATACATAAGAGATCCTTCAAAAAAAATAGGCGATCTTCTGAAAGAGGCAGTACTGAAGTTCGGCGAGAACATCAAAATATCCAGATTTGTCACCTGGAGTTTGGGAGAATAACTATGGATCCAATTGCCGCATTCACGCAACAATCGCACAAAGTAGTGGAAGAAGCAAAAACCGAACTGAAATCTATCAGAACCGGACGGGCCACCACAAGCCTCATCGAAAATGTTTCCGTACAGGCTTATCAGGGTCAGTCGACGTTAAAGCTTTTGGAAATGGCAAGTATTACCACAGAAGGCCCTAATGCCCTTGCAGTTACTCCCTATGATCCTTCTACCATAAAGGATGTCGAAAAAGCGATTCTTAAATCCCCGCTCGGTCTTACGCCGGGAATACAGGGAAACAGAATGGTAATCCGCATCCCGCCTTTAACCGAAGAACAGCGTGAAAAAATCCTGAAAGTGATCAATCAGATTGTTGAAGAAAAAAAAGGAATGGTCCGCAATAACCGTGATGCTGCCCGGAAGGATATCAAGTCAAGCTTTGAATCAAAATCACTGACAGAAGACGATAAGTACCGTCTTGAAAAGTCCCTTGACGAAGAAGCAAAAAAAGTAATTGAAAGCCTGGATCAGGTACGGGAATCCAAAGAAAAAGATATAAAAGAGATTTAACACACACCAATGTCCATCATCGTTTTTATCATTATTCTTACCGTTATTGTACTCATCCACGAATTCGGCCATTTTATTATGGCTAAAAAAAACGGGGTAAAAGTGGAAGAATTCGGCATCGGTTTTCCACCCAGACTTTTCGGTGTGCGAAAGGGAGAAACCCTGTATTCCGTCAACGCGCTTCCGATCGGCGGTTTTGTCAAACTGTACGGCGAGGAATACCACGAAAAACCCCAAAAAGAACTCCAGCAACGGGCATTCGTCTATAAAAAACCCTGGCAAAAAGCGCTTATCATCGTAGGCGGCGTAATAGGAAATTTTCTGCTCGGCTGGGTTCTTATCTCATTCCTCTTCACACAGGGAGTACCCACGCCCGTAGACAAGGTAATTGTTGACGGAGTAGGGAACCAATCTCCCGCAATGCAGGTCGGCATCAAAAAACAGGACGAGATATACGGACTGGTGGCAAACGGCAAAACCTATACGATTTCCTCATCGAATGACCTTATCGACTATTCCAAAAAATTTCTTGGACAGCCGGTCACTCTTCTTGCCCTGAGAGGAAACGACAAAATGCGGTTTACTCTTACTCCGCGCAAAAATCCCCCAAAAGGGCAGGGCCCTCTCGGAATCGTGATCACTTCGTTCATAGAAAAAAAATATACTTGGTACCAGGCTCCGTTTTTCGGTCTCATCGAATCGTTCAAGATTACCAAAACAATAACGGTTCAGCTTGTGCAGACCATCGTCCAAGTGGCAACCCTTCATAAACCGCAGGCGGATATCGCCGGACCGATCGGAATCGCCCAATATACGGGCCAGGCCATCAAATTCGGCAAAAATGCCGTGCTGGAATTTGTGGCGTTACTCTCGCTTAACCTCGCAATAGTCAACATCCTGCCGTTCCCCGCATTGGACGGCGGAAGGTTCGTCTTTGTACTCTACGAGTGGATTACCAAAAAACGGGTCAACCAGACGGTTGAACAATACCTGAATCTTGCGGGAATCATCATTCTTCTTTCGCTCTTCGTACTGGTCTCATTTCATGACGTTGTCCGCATTGTAACTTCGCATTAAAATACGTGTCCCAAAAAGGATTCTTTGACATTTCCGTGGCTCATGTATATACTATTCTATGGAGTCAAGTATTCTACCAAAATACCGGATTATTACTGTCTCCGGAAAAATTGCCAGCGGTACTTCTACGCTCGCGGGCAATCTGAGCCGCTTTCTTAAATGGAAGCACATAAACGTCGGGGAAATTCAAAGGCGCTATGACCGGACTCACCACATACACGAAAACATGCACGGTGCCGAAGCCCGTTCCGATAGGCACGAAAATGAAATAGATGCCATGACCAAAACCATGCTCGCGAAAGAATCGGACGTGGTATATGAAGCATGGCTCGCGGGTTTTATGGCAAAGGATATACCGGGAATCCTCAAGGTTCTCCTCACCTGTTCCCATGAGGACATAAGGATAGACCGCGTGATGAACAGGGACAATACCGGCGTCGACGAAGCAAAAGCATGGATTAAACAAAGAGAGTCCGAAAATCTGCGCAAATGGCAGAAACTCTACGGCCCGTATGATTTTTGGAATCCCCGCTATTACAACCTTATAATCGATACGTACCAATGCGGTCCCATGGAGACCATGGGAAAGGTACTGGATAAGCTGGGAAAAAAATAGACAGGAACGCACAATGCGCGATTATGCCATACCAAAACATAACCATTTCGGGAAAAATATGCACGGGAAAATCAACTCTGCGAACACTACTGGCCAAAAAGCTCGGATGGCACACGTTTTCAACAGGAGAATTATTCAGGGAATACGTAAAAAAACACGGATTGACCCTCGAGGATGCGTCCGAACAAAATAACGTCCTTACCAGAAAAATCGACAACCAGGTCAGGGACATACTCCGACAGAAGTCTCATCTTATTGTAGACAGCTGGCTCGCGGGCGTCACCGCACAGGACATTCCCCATGTGCTCAAAGTGCTTCTTGTCTGCAAGGATACTATCCGGTATAAACGGTTTGCAAAACGGGAATCGCTGCCGTATACCGAGGCAAAAACCAAAGTAGAAGAACGCTTTGCCAATTGGGAGCACAAACTGCGGAAAATCTACCGAAGAAACAATTTCATGGATGAACGTCTGTTCGATCTGGTTATAGACACCTCATACATTACGCCGAATGCGGTTGCCTCCCGTGTCCTCTCCCGTCTTTCACCTGCGAGGTGCAAGGCGGGGCATTGAAACAGCTTAAAATAACCTAAAAATAGGCATTTTGTTTACATTTGACAGAATATTCTGCTGTGCTATAATGATTTTAAAGCTTAATACGGGAACAGTATTCCTT
>JBJKRW010000110.1:0-8249 GCA_046704445.1 Microgenomates group bacterium | reverse complement strand
CGAAGATTATGCTGATACTGTTCATTGATCTGACCATTTCTGTGCTGACAAGTCCCGCGTGGGATACGCCGATGAATACATCCGCTTTTTTCATGGCATCTTGTAAAGATCCTTTCAGTTGTTCTTCGTTTGTAATCGATGCGAGATGTTCTTTGTGTGAAGAATTTCCCGGTCTGCCTTTATAGATGGTGCCGCTTCTGTCACATACGATTGCGTGTTTGATGCCTGCTTCCAGGAGCAGTTTTAGGATTGCGGTACCTGCCGCACCTGCTCCCGACAAGACAACGTTTACGGTGGAGATTTTTTTACCGGCAACCTTGAGTGCATTGGTTAATGCGGCCAAAACCACAACGGCTGCGCCCCATTGGTCGTCATGGATCACGGGAATAGATAATTTATTTTGCAGTTCCTGCTCGATATAAAAACACTGGGGTGCGGCAATATCCTCAAGATTGATTCCGCCGAATGTCGGCGCAATTGCCGATACGATCCTGATAATTTCGTCCGGATCCTGTGTCGATAATACGATAGGGAATGCGTTAATGTGGGCGAAGTGCTTGAAAAGAAGGCATTTGCCTTCCATGACGGGAAGCGCGGCTTGAGGCCCGATATTGCCCAGTCCGAGCACCGCAGATCCGTCCGTGATTACCGCAACGGTATTATTCGTAATAGTGTACAGGTTTGATTCGTGGGGATGTGTCTGGATGAATTTGCTTACTTCGGCAACGCCCGGAGTATAGATCAGCGAGAGATCTTTCCGTGTCTTCAAGTCAAGTTTCGGCACAATGGAAATTTTTCCTTTTAGTTTTTTATGGAGAGCCAAAGCTTCACCCGATTTTTGCATATTCTGTTTATTATATAATGGATTCTGAAAAAATGCAGTATATGTATGTCGGATGCGATAGTTGAATCAATACATTACGGGAGAATATATAAATAAAATATGACGGAAAAGCAGCAGCCGGGTTTGAATACTCCGGACAACTATTTTTGGTTTGGAGCGGGGATGCTTTCTTTTTATATCCCGGCCATATTGCAGCGTGCGGTAATTCCCGAGATGAGTACAAACGTAATGATCGGACTTGCGCTGACTGTTTTTGGAATGAGCATGCTCGGAAAGAATATGTATAAATACCTCAGAGAGAGAATCCGGTCACCCAGGAAAAGAACTCTCCCGTTTGAGCCGGAACTTCCGGAATTTGCAAATGCGGCAATAGGCTTTGGTACCGCATTCGCCGGAACAGAAGCCCAGAATTTGTCGATCGCTTTCGGATTCAGGCCGATTATTTCATATCTTGCTCACGTGGGATTGGGAGCCGCTCTTTTAAAATCGTTTGTGTAACGGGTTGCTTTTCCCGGGCAAGTTGATATACTGTATATGTTTTGTGTTAGTATTTTATTGTCTTGCAAGGATTCGGTCAGGAATCTGAAAGGCGAGTTTTTTTGAGAGTGAGTGACAGTTTTTTTCCGGCGAAGGCTTCGTCAAATATTCATGGATCGATTAAACTGCATACGATTTTTTTCTCCCTTTGTTGTGTTCCGCTGAATTACTTCAATAATCGTGCTGAGGTTTATATAAATTAAAAATTGTAAATTGAAAATTTATTGAACGGGGGTGATTGTCTATGAATAAAAAACTGTATGTAGGTAATTTGGTTTATGAAACAACCGACGAAGAGCTTAAGGAGCTTTTTGCTCAGGCGGGCTCAGTTGTGTCCGCATCGATCATCAGATTCAGGGACAGCGGAAGGTCAAAAGGATTCGGATTCGTCGAAATGGAAGACGAGGCGATGGCTCAAAAAGCAATCGACACGTTTAACGGTCAGGACTATAAAGGAAGAAAAATGGTTGTTTCCGAAGCAAGACCTCCAAGACCGCGCAATGATTTTGGCGGCGGAAGAGGCGGATATAAGGGCGGATACGGCCGGGGACGGGGAAATTCCCAGTCGCAGGACGGCGGCATGCCGGCAGAGCAGAGTGCTGAACCGCAAGCAGAGGAACCTCAAGGTTAATACAAAAAGCACTCACGAATGAACCGACCGAAATTTATTTCGGAAGTTAGTTACGGAGTGCTTTTTTATTGAAAATCCGAATGATTAATAATACGAGAAATACTGTTTTTTCAACGAGTCAAAAGTATTTTTTGCTATGGAATCGCGGATTGCGGACATGAGATTTGCATAAAACCGGATGTTGTGTGCGGTCGCGTAATAAAAAGCTTTGGGATCATGGTCGGTAAATAATTGCATAAGTTGGCTGTAGGTTATTTTTTTTCTGCAGGCAATGCACGCGCAGCCTTTCTCCAGAACATCGTTGTTATGTTTCATTTTCCTCAATTGGATTTTTCCGTGTTTTGTGTACAGTACTCTGTGCCGCGCTTCTCGTGTCGGAATAACACAATCGAACAAATCGACTCCGCGTTCGACGGCTTCAAAGATATCCCTGATTTGTCCGATACCCAGGAGATGCCGGGGTTTTTTATCGGGGAGAAGAGGAATCGTCCATTCAAGAATTTTAAGCATTTCTTTCTTGGTTTTTCCAAGCGAGCCTCCGATGCCGAATCCGGGAATGTCGGCGTGTGATACGAATTTTGCCGATATTTCCCTCAGATCCCTGAAACGTCCTCCCTGTATGATACCGAATAAGGCCTGGCGCGATTTATTGTCTTTTTTTAGCGTGTTGATACAGCGTTTGAGCCAGCGGTGAGTCCGTTCCATCGCATTTTTTGTATATTGTTTTGAATTCAGGGGAGAAGTACATTCGTCAAATGCAAAAATAATATCGGCCCCTATTGTACGCTGCAATTCAATAGATAGCTCGGGCGTGAGAATAAGGGATTTATTATCGTATGCAAACTTTACGCCTTTTTCAGAGATTTCAATCGGATTGTTTGAATCCGTTTTACTGATTTTATGTCCCGGAAACATTCCTCCGATTTTTCCCACCCCGTGGCTTTTTCCGAACCCCATGGAAAACACCTGAAACCCGCCGCTGTCCGACATAATTGTTTTGCCGAAATCCATATATCTATGGATTGTTCCAACGCCATCCTTTGCACCTCGCAGGTGAAAGGGGTTTAGGATGTATTTGACCCAGAGATGAAAGGTGTTAACGATAACGAGATTGACCGGCAGCTGTTTCAGATATTTTTTAGGAATTCCTTTTATCTCTCCTTCAGTTGCAACGAATGCGAGTTCGGGAGTATGCAGGTTACCGTGCGGAGTATGGAAAATTCCCTCGCGCGCTTTGTTATATTTTTTCAGGATTTTGAATTCAAACATTCTCTCTATTATAAAAGGAAACAAAAAAAAGAGGAAGGTTATCTACGCATATAACTCGGAGAAGAAAATTCTCTACCGTTCGGGCGGGGAAAATAAGAATTCCATAATTTTTCGACAGCGTCTTGCATAGTAATGTTGAATCCTCTTTGTCCGAGTAGGGTTCCGGAAGGAATATCTCTTTTTAAGTTTCCGTCACCGTTTGGCAATGTGTCTCTCTCGATCGCATATCTGTTAATGTAGGTTAATACATAAGCCGATGCCAAACCTAATGCAAATTGTTCTTCCCGCGAGAGCGAAGGAGTTTCGAGCGACATATATGCATTTATCCAAGTACAAAGTTCCATAGGGTCAAGTAGGGCGACACCTTTTCCGTTATGATTGGTAAATTGTAATTCCTGTGCTTTGGCAAGGGTGAACTCCGTGAGTTTTTGATAGTCTTCGGAAAAACAGTGTTCGTCCTTAGATAACAATTGAGCAAACATTCTTGCTAATTGCTGTGAATCATGAGGAGTGTGTATTTCAAAATCATCGTGTTCGCGAATCGATTGTCTGATTCCTTTTGCAACATTTAGCATTTCCCGAAAGGCAAGTGTGCGTTTTTCGTGTATGGTTGTGATGGGGAAAACAAATGCTAAAAAGTCTTTTTCTTCGGCGCGCAGTAACCGCGACTTCATTTGTACGGGTTGCGGCTTATGTGGCATTATGCACACATTATAACTATCTAACCTTCGATTTCAAGTGCAAAAAATCAAAAGGATTCACTTATTCGGTAGGGAACCATTGATTTGAATTTATTTTTCTTATATATCTGAATGATTTTTGCCGCGTTGGGATACCCTTTTAATTTAATCTGACGGTTATTTTTGTGTTGTTTTAGGTGCAGATCAAGACCACGGTCCGCTTCTTCGTACGAAAACCCGAGCTCATTTTCGTCTGTCTGATTCTGCCACAAGCCCGCGGTCGGCGGTTGTGTGATGATTGCATTTGGGATATGCAGAAATTCGGCAAGCTGATATACCTGTGTTTTGTACAGATGCATGATAGGTTCGAGGTCCGAAGCGCCGTCTCCGAAGCGGGTATAATAGCCAAGGAGATGCTCGGATTTGTTTTCGGTTCCGCAGACCAGCGCATTGTGTTTTTTCGCGAAATCAAAAAGTAAAATCATTCGGATTCTTGCCGCAATATTACCGTATCTGATTTTATCCGTTAAAGATGATTGACTGTTTTTATGTGTATGTCTGGTAATGGGTACTATGAATGTGCGGATAGGAATAATCCGGAGCCGGTTTACGGGAATTGCGAGCTGTTTTAGTAACAGGTTGACGTTCGGATTCTGTTCCGGCTCCAACGGAAGCGAAAACGGCAGTATGTTATCAGGGCCGATTGCATGCGTGAGCAATTGAAGGCTCAGTGCGGAGTCAATTCCTCCGGAAAGACCGATAACCGCCTTTGTCTTTTTATTCTTGCGGAATACGCGCGAAATAAATGTTACTATCGTATCGACCGTTATCCGGGGATTTTTGATTTCAAGCGGGCTTTTCATGGGTATTATTATATATGTTTATTAAAATGGAGGCGTATAAATAAAGGAATCAAATGGCAAGTTGATACTATAGGCTAAATAAGATATAATACGCGGATGGACAGGGAAAGAACAAGGATATTTTCCGGAATGTTAATGCGGTTAGGAATGATTTTTATTGCTCTGGCTTCAGGTGCAATGGCTGTTGTTTTGGCAAAACCATCGAGTTCAAACGGCATGAATTCTTCCTTGGCACCGGAAACTACTCCGACCGCATCGCTTTACGGCGTTGTGAACGGTCTTCAGGCGGTGGCTTTTTTTCCCATGACACCGCTTCCTCCATATATGGTGCCGACAAGGACGGCGTCGAATCTGCAGATAGAGCCTGATATGTCTTCCGACGAAATATTGGTAACGGCAGAAAATAGCCTCTTGGAAAAGGAACCTACGATTTATAACGCATGTGTTGATCAACCGATCGTGGTAAGGGTCCGGGATGACTTTAATAATACGATTAAGGTCGGGGATACGATATTGCATTCAAACAGATCGTTTCGGACGGAAATAGAATTGTTTAATGTTTCACAAAGCAGTTCTGTAGTAAATGATCTCTACACACACCAGAATTTGTTGGAAGAGAATTTGGCAGGATTGAGTAAGGACGAATTGGCTCATGCGCTTTTAAACTCTGGTTTGACGCATGAAGATATCCATGCATGTTTTCGGGGAGGTTTAATGATATCCGCACGCTCTCTGAGATCCATGGGAATCGATCTTCCGGGCGTCGCCTCCGATGAAATTTTGACCACAATGGGATTCAGCATTATGCACGAAGACGGTTCGGACTATTCCGACGGACTGGAAGAATTAATCGCATATATTGCACCGACAATAGATCCCGAAGTACCGTCTAACTATATTCCGAAGGGAGCGGCAAGGCAAATAGGTTCAAAATATTCGCCGATACCCGCGTATCTGGCGTTTCTTGAAGAGACTGACCCTTTTTTGTACGGAAAAATCCTCGAAGCAAAGAAAGACGGAAGTATTATCGCATTGTATGATGCATTGTATCAGGCGGCAAGTAGGGCAATTTACGAACGGTACAGGTTGCATATGTCAGACCAGGAGGCGGATATGGAAGCGAAAACAAAGGCAAGGACATTGACCGCACAACTCATAACCGATTTTATTTCGATACAAGGCATGGACCAGGTTATAGCGCGTTCAATTCAATTTGAAAAAACACTAAATGAACAGGGTTTTACCGTGCAATGAGAAGTTCCGCATACCCTATTTTTCATTTGATATACTTTCCCTACATAAATCGGGATCGGATTTAAACTCTGGAGTTATGAAAAATAATTTTTTGTACCAGACGGGTATTGTCATAGGAAAATTCCAACCGTTTCATAACGGGCATTTATATCTCCTGCGGTATGCATTGAAGCATGCAGAACACATCATAATCGGAATAGGAAGCGCCAATGTATATGATCAACATAATCCTTTTTCCGCGAAGGAACGCATGATGTTTGTAAAACAGGTAATAAAAACGGAACAAGTTGAAAATCGGGTTTTACGGATAATTGCCTTGGACGATTTTTACGACGGAACGCGATGGCTCAAAAATATTGAACGGAAGGCTGTGGTTAACATCGATGCGATTATCGGGAATAACGACTGGTGTAATGGTATTTTTTCTGACGCGGGATATGCGGTTCTTCGTGCGGGTTTTTACAAACGATATCTGTATGAAGGCGAAAAAATCAGACGCTTAATGCGTTTAAAAAAACCCTGGGAAACAAGAGTTCCGTCGTATTTGGTCGGCGAAATAAATAAATATATCAAAGAACACAAAAACCACAAATTTCCGTTTCAAAACGCCGCGCTCGGCGGTACGTTTGATCATTTTCATACGGCTCACGAAAAGTTTTTAACATATGCATACCGTCACGCGAAACATATTTGCGTCGGAATTACCGATGAGAAACTGTACGCCAAAAAAATTTTATCTCACACCATAGAGCCGATTGCCGTTCGGACAAAAGCCGTGAAAACATTTCTGAAGAAACGCAATTATCTTTCGCGTACGGACTTTTATATATTACATGATATCTACGGACCGACTAAAGACGATGAAACCCTGGAGGCCATCATTGCGAGCAAGGAAACGTTTCCGAATGTGTTACGGATCAACGAAGAACGGAGAAAACGAAATATTCCGGAGCTCAGGATTTTAATTGCTCCACAAATCTGTGGAAATGATACGTTGCCGATTTCTTCGGAAAGAATAAGAAAGGGGGATATAGACAGAAGAGGCATGAACTACGGGCTGTTAATGACGAGAAAAAACCAAGCATATATACGTTTGCCGAAACATCTCAGGAGAAAACTTAGGAATCCATTGGGGTTGGTATTCAAGGGAACCGATGACACTCTTAAGGAAACCATACGCAAGGTACGATCAAACAAAAACTTTAGAAACTCCGTTATGACAATTGCGGTTGGGGATATTATTTCCCGGTCATTGACAGAGTCCGGAAGTAGGCCCACCCTTAACATCATTGATTACCGGTCCCGCCGTATCAATCTAAACAGAGGACAGACCTTAAAAGGTCTGTCCTCTTCGTGCGAGAATCCGGCGGGGACGATTACCCGGAAATCCGTAGAGGCAATCAAAAAATGCCGCAACGCATTTTTAGAAACGAAAAAACCGCAGACCCTTATTGTTCAAGGAGAAGAAGATCTTCTTGCGCTTCCCGCCATACTTTTGGCGCCGTTGGGTTCGGTCGTACTATATGGACAACAGGATCTTGGGGTGGTATGCGTATACGTAACCGAAAAGAAAAAAAAGCAAATCGCCGCGTTGGTCAAGAAGTTTATCTGAGCCGTATGTTGAATAAAAACGATTTTGTCTATTCGATAGAAGAACTGAAAAATTATTTATTGAAAAAGAAGCGGGATATTTCAGATATCCGGTTTCCCGATCAGAACACCGTTTCCAAACATTTCGGTTTAATAATTCCGAAGTATTATGTTGACCTTATAAACTGGAACGATCCGGAAGATCCGTTGAAAAAAATGGTCTTGCCAAGCCCGGAAGAACGGATTATTGAACCATACGAGCTGCAGGACCCGATTTCAGACCGTACATTTTCTCCGGTTCCCGGCATCGTACATAGACATAGCGACAGATGTCTTTTAATGCTGACCAACACGTGTCCTGTTCACTGCAGATTCTGTTTCAGAAACAGCCTCCTGGGTTCGAACACCGCAAGACTGGTTGAAGATCTGGAGTATATTCGTCAACACAAGGAAATAAGGGAAGTCATATTCTCCGGAGGGGATCCGTTTATGCTGACTGATCATATTTTGGAATCGGTATTACGAAGATTGCGGGACATGACGCATATAAAAATCATCCGTTTCCATTCCCGTATGCCGGC
>JBJKRW010000109.1:0-4025 GCA_046704445.1 Microgenomates group bacterium | reverse complement strand
TATATATATTCACTTTTGCGTATTGGTGGCATTTTAGGAAAATACCTCTTCTTAAAACAACCGTTATGGTTTTCCTTGCGTATTTGGTTGCGATATTGATTATGTCCGTTCAGACCGTGCCTGGTCTGGAATTTTATCTGCAGTCCCATAATTCAGGTTCGGGATACGGTACAAGTTACGATCAAAATTTAACAATTAAGCAACTTACTACTTTTATCTCTCCGTTTTTTTTGGGAAATCCAAAAAACGGATCGTATGATTTCGGAACTATTGCTGATCCTTGGGAAAGTGTCCTTTATATATATATTCCCCCATTCGCGCTTTGTATGTTTTTGTTGTTCTCATTTAGAAAATCAAAAAAAACCTTTGTTGTCCCTTTTTTAATATCCGCGGTTATGATTTATCTTCTTGCTTTGGGTAAAAACTCACCTATATATTTTGTGCACGATCTACCTCTTTTTTCATCGTTCAGATTTCCAAGCAGATATTCAATGTTTCTGGTTATATTCGTAGCGCTTATCTCCGGTTTTGGTTTTGAAGAAGCTATGAATTTATTTTATAAATCGGGAAAATGGTTGTTTGCTCTTTTTTTCTTTTTTTTCATCTGCGTGTCACTATTTATCGAATCATCGGTTTTTTTCAACCACTTCAATGAATTTATTCCGGCCAAACAACTTTTCCAAGGAAACGGAGTTACGAAACTGCTAGAAAAATCTCCGGGAAGAGTTTTATCTCCCTTGTTTGCCCCTGAGACTTTGGCTCATGATTATAATATAAACGGTTATACGAAGAATCCTCTTGCTTTTTACTCGATTGCGGACAGTCTATTAATCGGGAATGTGGGTCTTGCGTATGATATTCCCTATATTATCAACAAAGCCGGGCCACAATTAAAACGCTACGATTATTTGTATTCTTTTGTGAACGACGTAAACGTTGAAGACAGAACCGCAAGTTTTTCGGCACTCGCAATCAATACTCTTTCTCTGAGCGGAGGTCGTTATGTTTCGTCTATTTATCCGGTGAAGAATAAGGAATTCAATCTCTTATACCGCACGCAATCCCCTCTTGCGCGTTACGGAATTTATCTTTACGATAATCCGTTGGCAAAAAAAAGGGTTCAATTATATACAAAGATAAAGCAAATCACTTTGCTTACACAGTTTACGCATGCTATAAGCTCTGAAATAGACAATTTTGATACCGCCTATGTAGAAGGCTCAACTAGTATGAGGATGAATATCTCGATTCCTTTAAAAGCAAGTTACCGAGTATTGCGGAACGAGAATACAGAATTTTCAATAAGAGCCGAGACAAACGAAAATTCGTTTATGGTACTTGCGGATATGTATTATCCCGGTTGGATAGCCGAAATAGACGGAAAACGCGTACCGATTTTTAAAACTAACATATTTTTTAGGGGTATAGAGCTA
The DNA here is from genome assembly GCA_046704445.1 of Microgenomates group bacterium. Classification (GTDB taxonomy): domain Bacteria; phylum Patescibacteriota; class Microgenomatia; order UBA1406; family GWC2-37-13; genus JBJKRW01. The sequence goes on along the minus strand of JBJKRW010000109.1, from coordinate 2,592 downwards.
CCGGGGGGTATTCATCAAGTGACATTCGGTTATAAACCGATATCATTTTCGCTCGGAATAGGTTTAAGTATATTTACTCTCGCCGTTCTGGTGATTGCGGGGCTGAATCATAGACGATTTAAGGGAATATCCTGATTTTCCGCTGCAGTTTTGTATTGATTTATAAGACCGTTCGCTTTAGGATTTTTTGGATCACAGTAATAATAATAAGATATCTGCTGTGCAAGTTCCTGCTTGGTATCGGATTGAAATTTTTGTTCATACGTCTGGAAAAGCTTTTTTGCCTGATCGCACTGATTATTTTCAGAAAGAGTATATAAAAGGAGATTGAGCGCGGGATTGTTTCCATCGGATATTTTGGTTATGGTTTGCAGAATCGCGGTAGCTTCCTTAATTTTTTTCTGGATGAGCAGAAATTTGGCGAAAGAGAGATAATCGTTTAAATAAGTTTGCTGAATAGCCTGAAAATGAAGAATTGTTCTCAGACGGGAGGTAAGTACCGGAATTTTATAGGATTGCCAGAGTTTTTCATTAATTTTATTAAGAGAATTATAATCTTTTTTTGCTACGTCTTCCGAAGGGTAATATTTCCACATCAGTCCGTAAGGTACCCATGTGCCGGGAAACGAAGGTGATTCCGCGTAGATGCCCTTTGAGCTGTTTAGTTTAATGAAATCCAGGAGGTACGAATCTTTGTTTGTTTTGGGGAATTTGAGATGAGGAAACATCTGTTTTAACGTTTGCTGATAATACCCATGCGTAATTAACCCGAGATGGACATATTCGAGATCAGGCCGGTATTTAAGTGCAAAATAGTAATAACGGGTAGTAAAAGCGCCGTTATCCGAGGAAGTGACAATTATTGAATTCTTTGGAGGGGTGGACAAGATGTTTTTTGCAAAAGAGTCAAAGAAATCCTGAGCTTTAAAAGCGGAGAACACTCTGTAATAGTTGACTCCGGTTAACACAATAAGCGAAAAAAAAGCCAAATACACAATTAAGCCTGAAAAGCGGAAGGGTAAAGTATTTAATTTATCTTTTAGCCAGATAAGACCGTAGTACATGGGAAAAATGACAATCCAGTACACAGGAATAAGAAATCTCTCGAATATAGCGGCCTGAAATATATACTGTAGAGTAAAGTTCAAATAAAATAAAAAAACTATATGGCTTATCAATGCCGTTATTACAAAACCAAATAATCCGGAATGTTTACGTTTTAGAGTAAAAATTCCTACCAGGGCGAATAAAATACCCATGATTTTAAAATCCATAAGAATATAGACGAATATCGAAAACATATTAAAAGTCTGCATAATAAGGTTTGTTTGGGCTGCTCCGTAGGGTTTGAAGGTTCCATAAGTAGTCCGAAAGAAAAGTTTAAGGATCCCGAGAAGCGTTTGCTGGTTTTCGTACTCTATGGGCGGATGTTGGAGAATGCTTGATAACGGTACATAGGCATAGAACAGCAATCCCGTGCAAAGTACGAGTAGTTTTTTCCAAAAATGATCTCTAATAAACGATTTCCTGTTCTTTAATAGAACATACCATGCCGGAAGAAAGAATATATAAATTTGATGATGCACGGTCATTAATCCGATCATCAGAAAATACCAATACGAATATTTTTGCAATCGGGTTTTATTAAACCGAATGATTAACCAGGTTGAAAATGAAACAAAAAGCATATGAAGGCCAAAGACTTCCGGTACGATTGAATAGAGCCAAACAGGAAAAAGTATGGCAAAAAAAACCGTTATTAACCGGGCCATCCATTTATCAAACATCCGGAGCTGTTCAAGTATTTTATAGGTTACCAGACAGGTCAATGCCATAGGAATGAAAGAAAGCAGGCTTGCCGCTATATTATGAGGAATCGAAACATCAAATACGCGAAATAAATACTGAAGAAGCGAGTAGAGAGGATAACCCGGAGGGTGTGCAATTCCTCCAATAATATGAATCGTGCTGTATTCCGCAGAATCTCCCCCGAATAATTGACCGCTTGCCGTACTTATATATATAGCCAACGCTATGAAGAAGGTCACCATATCACTGAAGTATAGCTTATTTCACGCACCATTCACAATGAAACGTGGTACTTCCCGGATCACCGCAGTCTGTTGATTGATTGGTTACTTCTGTAAAATTCCCTTGTTCGTCGTATTTTGTATTGTTGTCGCTTCTAAATGCTCTTGAACTTGGTTTAAAACAAACCGTAGCCGTCTCGGATGTTCCTATTACTGTAATATTTGACAACTGACCTCCTGCCAAAGCTGAGAAATCGCTTTTAAGTTCTCCGGTACTGATTATTGATGCAATACCTATATCGCTGTATCCGTTTGAAGCGTCCGTCGGTCCGATTGAGGTGCTGCCCCAAGGCATTTCATTTTTGATGGCAAAATATCTTATAACTGCACCTTGTAACTCCGAAACCGTATTTCGTGTACCGGTATCAGTACCTTTTTTGAGCTGTTCAAAAGGATCAAGCGCGGCAAGAAGTCCAATTGCAAGTGCTCCTAGAAGAGCAATTACTAACAGAAGTTCAATATGCGTAAAACCAAATTATATCTTTATCTTATAGTTACTAAA
>JBJKRW010000108.1:0-17000 GCA_046704445.1 Microgenomates group bacterium | reverse complement strand
CCTCTTATATACGTTCCCGATGTGGCAATCCCTTGATCATGCAGTCCGACTATCTTTACGTTTTCAAACCTGTTGAACGGGTTTCGTATACCGATTTTCCAGGCTTTACCCGATCGATTGTTGCCTTTTGGTTGAATGTCTCCGCCGGCATCTATGTAATAGTGTCCGAAGCCGAGTGAATCGAGTATTTGTGATGCATGCAGAATTGCCCACCCTTTGACGAGTCCGGAAGGATCAAGTTTGCCGTCTTTTTGGATATCGAAAAAACCTCCGGTTTCTTTTTTTGTCTGTTCGCATAAACTGAGAACTTCTCGCATATCTTTTGAATAATCATTTTTATTAATTTCTCCATGGTTTATCTTTGAGATTTCACTTGTTTCTTTATAGGTACTGAAGCGTTCGTCGACGGATATAAAATAATCAAACACTGTCTGCACGGTTTTTTTATCCGCTTTTTCATCAACGATTTCTACGGTAATCGGCATACCCATAATGAGTCGAGTATCTTTCATAGGTATTCAATTTTTTGCCTGTGCAAGCGCATTCGTCAGGGATGCGATAAACGCCTGGCTGGTATCCGTTGCTCCCGAAACAATATTTACCTGAGCGTTTTGTGCCTGGATCGCCTCTGATTTTAAATAGGGCATAGCCTGACCGTTTATCATGATTGATGTTCCTCTGTCATTAGGATACTGCAGGAACTGCACATCGATAATTTTTCCGTTCTGGATAGTTGCCTGAACCTGTACGTTTCCGTAAAACGCATCTTCAACGCTTCCGGTAAATGTCCCGTCTTTATAGATGTTTCCGGCCATCATCGGTCCTTTTGCCGCAGGCGGACCTCCCATTCCCATGCCGTTCATATTCTGTGTTTGGGATGTTTGACCGGTGGTAAATTTAGGAGGGACTACGGTAACCTGTTGTGCTTCCATTTTTTGTTGGATACTGTACAACATAAAGAGAAAAACAACCGACAGAGAAAGAAATAATTTTTTCATAATTGGTGATATTAGTAATTATGCCTTTTTTCGGCGATTGTGTGAGTATAAATATGAAGCCTGAAGAATAACTGAAAATTAGGAGTATAAGATACACTCAAGGAATAATGGATGTATTATTAATCATAAACCCTGTTACAATAAAAAATGTCGGAAGGGGCATAATACGCACATTCAGCATATTTTCAGTTAATCATCGTAATATGCCAGCAATATGAATAAAAAAAAGATTCCGGGAAATTTTTTCGGATGGTTCCGAGGACTTTCCTTGATTAAAAAACTTGCGGTTGTTGTGGTGATAATTGCGGTAGCGTTTTTCGGCTACAGGAAATTAAGCTCTTCTAACAAAACGCAGGTCCAGTATCAAACGGAAAAAGTACAACGGGGCACTCTTGTCGTATCGGTTTCGGGATCAGGACAGGTTTCCACGGCAAACAGTTCGCCTATCGATACCGAAGCAAGCGGTGTTGTTTCAAAGCTTTATGTAAAAGACGGAGATACGGTTAAGGCAGGTGAAAAAATCGCCGATTTGACACTGGATTTGATCGGCCAACAGAAATCCGCACAGGCCTATTCAAGTTATCAGTCGGCAAAGAATACACTCGCCGCCGCACAGGCAAACATGTATTCGCTTCAATCGGCCATGTTTACCAAATGGAATTCTTTCTATAATCTTGCAACCAATAGCACGTACCAAAACAGTGATGGTTCTCCGAATAACACGAATAGGGCTCTGCCGGAATTTCACATATCCCAGGATGACTGGTTGGCGGCGGAAGCAGACTATAAGAATCAGCAGAATGTCGTAAACCAGGCGCAAACAAATCTTAATTCCGCATGGCTTAATTATCAGCAGGCGGCTCCTACAATTTACGCCCCAATTTCGGGCAGGGTAGACGGTCTTGCATATCAGGTGGGTTCGATTATTGCTTCCGCACAATCAACATCCGGTTCATCCAACAGCACTCCTTCAACAACAAAGATAGCGAGTATAGTGACTGATGCTTCTCCGACCGTAACGGTTAATCTTACCGAAATAGATATTCCGACAATAAAGATCGGCAACAAGGCGACGGTTACATTGAGCGCATTTTCCGACAAAACGTTTGCCGGCGAGGTATTCAGTATTGATACGGCGGGAGTCGTGAGTTCCGGAGTCACTACGTATCCTACCGTGGTAAAACTTTTAACTGACCGGAAGGATATTCTTCCCAACATGTCGGCAAATGTGAATATTATTACGACAGTCAAAAATAATGTATTACTTGTTCCGACAACTGCGGTGCAGACGCAGGGGAACGTGTCAACGGTAATGGTTATGAAAAACGGAACGCCTCAACCTACGGAAGTTCAGACCGGCCTTTCTTCCGATACGCAAACGGAAATTACATCGGGTTTGTCCGAAGGTGACACCATCGTTACAAATACAATCAATTCTGCCGCGACAAACAATTCATCGTCACCTTTCAGTTCATTTGGGGGAGGAAGAGGCGGAGGAGGAGGTGCCGCCGTATTCCGTAGAATTGGAGGTTAAGTTTGAGTTATTATAATGGCCATTATTTCTGCTACACATATTCGAAAAGTCTACAAAATGGACGGCGTAGAAACGGTTGCCGTAGCCGATGTATCGTTTGAGATTAAAAAAGGGGAATTCGTTGCAATCATGGGTCCTTCGGGTTCGGGAAAATCCACACTTATGCACATTCTTGGTGCTTTGGATTTACCAACGGAAGGGGAATATATGCTGGACGGTGAAAAAGTATCGAAGTTGACCGACGATCAGCTTGCATCGATACGTAACAGGAAAATCGGATTCATTTTCCAGGCATATAATCTTTTGCCGAGGATATCCGCACTAAAAAACGTCATGCTTCCCATGCAATATGCAGGAATTCCCGTGGAAGAAAGAATTGCGCGTGCAAAAAAACTCCTGGAAGAAGTAGGATTGGGAGACAGGCTTGAACATACTTCGAATCAGTTATCCGGAGGACAGCAGCAAAGAGTTGCCATAGCGCGGGGACTTGTCATGAATCCGGCAATTCTTCTGGCGGATGAGCCGACGGGAAATATTGCATCGACACAGGCAGAAGAAGTTATGGCGATTTTTCAACAATTAAATGAGGACGGACATACTATCGTGATGATTACTCATGAACCGGACATTGCCGAACACGCGAAACGGATTATTCATGTTAAAGACGGAAAAATCATTAAAGACGAAAAGAACGGAAAACAATATAAAGTTAGAAAATTTAAACGGTAAGTATGGAGTCAATAGAGCTTATTAAAGAAGCCATCGGTACGCTGACCATAAATAAAATGCGTACCAGTTTGGCGATACTCGGCATTATCATCGGTATAGGAAGCGTTATTGCACTGGTGTCTTTGGGTCAGGCAAGTCAGGCTTCCATATCGAGCAGAATCGAATCGCTTGGAGCAAATCTTTTGACCGTCATTCCGGGAGGCCAGTCCGAAGGAGCAGTTCGAGGAGCGGCGGGAGGAGGAACATCTCTGACCACGGAGGATGCGTTAGCCATACTGTCTTCTCCTCAGGTGACCACAGTGGATGCGGTATCGCCCGAATTGACAAGACGCGCTCAGGTAACCGCAGGAAGAAACAATACCAATACACAAATTGCCGGTGTGTATCCGGCATATGCGTCAATACACAAAGTCGATATGGCGACAGGGGTATTTATTACCCAGCGTGATATCAATTCCCTTTCGCGAATTGCGGTATTGGGGCCTCAGGTAGTGAGCGATCTTTTTGGTGCCAATACCGATCCTATCGGTCAGACGATCAGAATTAACGGTCAGACGTTACGTGTAGTTGGAACCACGGTTTCAAAAGGCGGAAGCGGTTTCGGAAATCAGGATGACATAATTTACGTTCCTTTGACTACCGCTCAGTCCGTGTTGTTCGGTAGCACATACATCAGTTCGATCGCGGTCGAAGCAAAATCCCAAAACGTCATGACCGAAGCGGAAAACCAAATAGGATATTTGCTTTTGCAACGTCACAAACTCCGTGATCCATCACAGGCTGATTTTTCTATTTTTTCACAAAACGACATTTTGAATACCGCATCCCAGGTAACCGGAACATTTACCGCTTTGCTTGGCGGAATTGCCGCGATTTCACTTCTTGTCGGAGGAATCGGCATTATGAATATTATGCTGGTGACAGTTACCGAAAGAACCCGGGAAATAGGTTTGCGAAAAGCGCTGGGGGCAACAAAAAAGATCATAATTCAGCAATTTCTGATAGAAGCGATTATTCTGACCTCAACAGGAGGCGTTATCGGTATGCTACTTGGAATAACGGCTTCATATTTTATTACTAGAGCAGTCAGTCTTCCGTTTACCGTAGAACCGATGTCAATTGCATTGGCAATAGGTGTTTCGGGAATGATCGGAATATTATTCGGTTGGTATCCCGCGCAAAAAGCGTCAAATCTGCAGCCGATAGAAGCATTGAGATACGAATAACAAATTTTTCAATTTTCAGTTCGAAGCGTTCGATTAATTTTTCTGAACGCAATGCTCAAACGGTTCCAGATCCGGATAATTGAAAAATTTATGAATATTAGCAATTGCAGGTTTAAATTCGGAGGAGGTGACAGATATGAAAAATAACAACCCTGTAATAACAATATTGGTTGCGGTAGTTTTTGGAGCGGTGGGTTTTTTTGGGGGAATGCAGTATCAAAAATCCCAAACTTCAACTAATGGAAGTCGAACTGTGTTATTCCAGAGAGGTCAGGGGGGTCAGCTCCAGGGACAAGTTCAGGGACGGTTTGGTAACGGAACAAGAACCGGTACGAACGGCGGCAATTTTATGAGACCGGTGATTGGAAAAATCATCAGCACAGACAACAATTCCATTACGGTCCAGATGCAGGACGGAAGCTCAAAAATTGCAGTGCTTTCGGATAAAACCACATACGAGAATACGACGCAGGCGAGCAAGAGCGATCTAAAAGACGGAGATACCGTTGCAGTGATTGGAGCGACAAATTCGGATGGAAGTGTTACCGCGGAATCGGTACAAATAAATCCCCGTTACGGAAGAACAGGAGGAGGAATGAATGGAACGCCACCCGCACAAAACCAGTAGGCTTCGGAAGAAGAATAAGGAATACCCCGCTGTTGCGGGGTATTTTTTATGTTTTTTTTATCTTTTTTGTATTTCTGTCGGGAATAAACTTACTTATGACATACATAATTAGCGCAAGGGTTATGGGCATTATGATAATAAATAAAATAGAATGTTTATTATGCAGCAGCATAAGGGTTTGCCGTCCAAGTTTTCTTCCCACCTGCATAAAGAATGCGATCCAGATAATTATGGATACTCCTTCGCTTATGATAAACGTACGGTATTTCTGCCGTGAAATACCTGCGAAAATCGTTATGGGAATACGGAAGCCGGGAATATGTCTTCCGAAAATAATTACCCATGCTCCGTACTTCCTGAATTTTGCCTCAATATAGTCGAGTCTTTTTTCATGAAGGTGGATGTATTTGCCGAAGCGTCTCACAAGGGCGTCTCCGTAATGGTAAGACAATATATATAGGATTGTTGAGCCGATAAATACCGCAATCATAAGTGTAATAAACGCAACGAAATACGGCACCCTGCCTAATGCAACCTGATATCCTGCATACGCAATAAACAGGTCTCCCGGAATGGGCAAGGGAACACCCGCTTCTTCAAGAATGAGCAACACGAACGGACCGATGAGCGGCTGTTGATGAAAAAAAAGTGCAATCCAATCTTCCAGGTGATCAAAAAATGGCGGTAATGTCATACGTATTCACTAATTGTACAAGGAATTGCGGTAATTTAACATGCGAATCATATTCGATATCTTACAAAATGGAAGTTCAGTTGACAATTTTACGCATGTTTTTAAAATTCAATATTCAGTATTATTGGATTGAAACAGGTTAAGTCTTTATTTTCTGAAGTTTCATTCCGGCTGAGTAACCATGCCGATTCCGGTTTCCGATTATTTCCAAAGCGAGAATTTTTTTGTGACCGCACTGACTTTTTCAATTCGTGAAGCACGAAGAATTACTGAAAATTATGAACCGCACGAACTTTCTTTGGTACATGATTATTATGAAGATGACTATCCAAATTTACATAGACTGGAAGTTACGGGAACAATGGGTAAATCGGGGATTGTTCATACTTTAATATTGTCTTACACTCCTGCGTAGACGACACAATAGTGCGAAGTTTATCTTGGACTAAAACCTTTTCAGAATATATTCGCAACCCGGTGATATAATGGTCCTGTGCGTAAACTGATCATTCTAAGTCTTGCGGGTTTGATTGTCGGAATTTGGACCGGACTGCTGATTGCGGACAATATTCTGTACCACAAACCGGGCATGAATTTTGTCTTTAATCCGCTCGCTCCAACTACGCATAAGGTGATAGGATTTTTGCCTTATTGGCTTATTTCCAAAGCAGACAAAAATTATGATCAATATATCAACACCCTGACATATTTCGGATTGACTCTTTCTTCCGACGGGACAATTATGAAATATACGGATCCCGGCGAATCGGAACCGGGATGGCTTGCATTACAGCAGGGTAAATTCACGCCGTTTCTTAACAAGGCAAAAAAAGATAACGTAGATCTTTCTCTTTTGGTTTTCAGCGGGAACGAAAATAACATTTACGGATTATTAAGCGATCCGGTACATAATGCGCGTACGATGGTCAACGAGGTTGAGCCGGTCATGAGACAGAACGGGTTTACGGATCTTAATTTGGACATAGAGAGCGTAATTCCCGCATCCGACGAAGCGCGGCGGAATTTTACCTCTTTTGTTACCGCGGTCAGACACAATATGGATGAAAAAAATCTCGGTACGCTTACGATTGATATGAGTCCGATTAATCTCGTAAAAAAATATCTTATCGATCTGAATTCGATAAAAAGTGCGGTGGATTATGTGGTGCTTATGACATATGACTATCATTATCCGGGATCGTATGTAACCGGTGCGGTCGGACCGGTTGGAGGTGCGGGAGATGAGGCGGAATTTGACAGTAATGTGGCGGTTCAAGAGGCGGTTAAGATCGTTTCTCCGGATAAAATTCTTTTGGGTATTCCGCTATACGGATACGAATGGGAAACTGTTGATAATACTCCACACAGCGCAGTGATTCCGGGAAGCGGCTTGACCGCAAGTAACCGGAGGGTCGAAGAGTTATTAAATGCCTGCACGGATTGCACGGTTTCGTTGGATAAGAGCGCGGAAGAATCCTACCTTATATATCAGGACAAAGAAACAGGTTCTTTCCATCAGATTTATTTCCCCGACGAAAAGGCGACAGAACAGAAGCTGATTCTCGCGAATAACTATGCGTTGGGAGGAGTGGCATTATGGGCTCTTGGATATGAAGGGAGCACAATCCTTAATCCGCTTAAAACATATAGATGACCTTATAGCCGTTCTATAGTGCCTTGTCTGAGTGTGTCGTCAAAGGCGTATTGTTCGCCTTCATTAATATTCACTATCTGAGTTACGTATTGTGTATTGTTGAACGCGATTTTTGCCGAACCTGCATGAACCGCAATTGTGACAATGTCGTTATCGGCATCGGTATTTACGGAATATGTGCCGTTTTCCAATGATACGACAAGGTGAAAGGTCCGTACGGAAAACGGTACGTTTCCTTTTTTTTCGTAGTCTACAAGTCCTTTGTTTTGGCTGAATACGAAATTGACCGGCAAAGTTTGGATAAATTCCAAATGCGACGATTGGTTGATGTGTATCGTTCCGGCGTTCGGAAAGACTACGGTCACTTTGCCGTCTTTTCCGGTTTCGAGAAGTTCCCCCTGTTGTACCGGGCGAGGTTTCAGAAGTGTCGCCGGTTGAGTCGCTGTTCTTGATTCCCAATTCACATCTCCGGACATCGAAGCAATCTGTCCTTTTACCGATTGTTTCGGAGGTTGGATAATGGAGAAATCTCCGGTAGGGGGATTCTGTTTTGCAACGGAAAGATCCGTATGATGAATTACCTTATATCCTATTGCTACACAGATTCCTACGAGAAAAAAAAGCAAAAAAATATTCAAATATTTCATTATGTATGGATTATACAGGATTATGGAGGATAACCGCTGAAGGGTCAGGCTCCTAAAAAATTACGGATAAATAGTGCCACTCCGTTTCGTTCTACGTCAGGAATGATTTGATCTGCGATGCGTTTCAGTGCGCGCGGTGCGTTTGTAGTCGCAACCTTGTATCCGCACGCTTCAAGCAGCGAAATATCGTTATACCCGTCGCCTATACCTGCAATTTCTTCGGATGAAATTCCCAACAAACGGGCCACACGTGTAACCGCCGTTTTTTTCGTCGCGGACGCGGAAGTAATCTGCCATGTTTTCTGATACGGGGTATAACTTTTCGTGATTTCGAAAGAAGAGAATTCCGGTTTGATATGTTTATTCACAAACGATTCTACTTCGTGTTCATTGCAGTTATCTGTCCACAGGACTATTTTTGCAATATTTTCATATGACATGAGGTCGATACTCTTATATCTGACTCCGGGTACCGCACCGAAGGATTTTCCGTCCAATGTATAAAGAATGTCTCCGGTTTCCGCGGTGAACGGGATTTTGCTTTGTTTCAAGATGGGAATCAGTTGGTGCAACCGCAAAGGATTCATGTATGAGGAGACGATCACATCGCCTGATTTTCCGTCAACTATTTCGGCTCCTCCCCGTACAATCTGTGGCGTGGAAAGACGAAGTTGTATGCATGCGGTGCGAATATGTTTGTATTGTTTTCCGGTTGCAAAAAGGAAAGATCTTCCGGATCCGGTCCATGTTTTGATCGATTGCACGACCGGTTCAGAAATAGTCCAATCTTTTCCGGCGGCTGTTCCGTCGAAATCAGAAACAATCGCTTTAATGATTTGCATGCTATGGAAACATCTTATCAGACGCAGCGTTTAAAAACATTTGATATGCTGAATATAGCGATGCAAGATAAAAAAACAACGATAATCATATTGGTTGTCTTGTCTATTATTTCCGTTTTCCTTGTCCGGCTCATGTCCGGTGAAGATAACTGGATCTGCAAGAACGGGCAATGGATTACACACGGACATCCTGCAGGGCCGCCGCCCGATACACGGTGCGGTCAAAACTGAGCTCAACGACTCTTCATGGTATTTGTTACGCTGTCGTAACATTCCGGAATTAAGTCCGTAGGGAATGAGGGATATGGAGATACCTGTTCGCAGGTGATTATTCCGTTTCCGTCGGCAACAATATGCCATGAGCCGTTTTCTTTTATCGCGTAGAAATATCCGCCGCCCGCCTGGGCATTTTTTTCGTTCACCGATCCGTATGCATATGTCCCGTCGTTTTTGGTAATTTTTACGTCCAGTTCAATATTCTGCCAGTTGTTTTTTTCTTTTAAGGCTTGTGTAATTCCTTCAATGTCCGATTGAGTTGGCTGTGCGGTGGGACAAGGCTCTTCCCACGGTCTGACACATTTATTTTTTCCCGCACACCAGGTATAGCCCGCGGATCCTATACATCCGTGTATGTCTTTGTCTCCTCCGACAAGCATCCGTGTAGGCGAGGGAATATCTGTGGCGTATGGGGTGGGTGAGAGGCTCAAAGATATTTTGTTTTCTTTTTGTCCCGCTTTGTAGGCAATAACAACAGCACACGCAATAAGAAGCGAAAACAATATTCCCAATGCGAAGTTTTTCATACGTATTTATTGTAACATACGCAACCGTTAATATTTTTTTGACAGGAGCACCGTATATGTTTTACTCGTAGCAATTATTTCACAATTCCCGAATATATTTTTCAGAATTCTTTTGAAGAATTCCCTCAAACCGGATATGCAGACTATACAAAGAATTCCGTTTTTTTTAAGATAGTGTCTTGCGTCGGATATCATAACCGTGAGAAGTTCTTTCCCGACTTTGCCGGGAATATTGGAGGCGATGATGTCGAAGGATTCCCGGGGAATATGGCTGAATCCGTTGCTCAGATACGCGTTGAAGTTTTTGATACGGTTGAAGTGCGCGTTTTTTTTCGCATACTCGACCGCTACAAAATCCTTGTCTACAAGATGGACAAACCCGCTCGGAGCAAGTTTTGCCATGGTTAAACCTACCGGACCGTAACCGCATCCCATATCCAGACAGAGATCCGAATGGCCGACCGGCAGATTTTGTATGAGCAGTTCGGTTCCTTCATCTATATTTTTCGGGCTGAACAATCCCCAGGTGGAATGGAATGTAAACGTAAAGCCTTTGAGTTGTTTTTCAAACACAATATCTTTGTCGGCAAGTTTCATGCAGGTTATTATACCCGATTACGGTTTTGGACCGCAGGTGTTTTCAGACCAAAGCCCCAGACCGTTTTTACGCGCCTGATCCTGAGCGGCTACGAATTTATCCCTGAATGTATACGGAGTCATATATGTATATTCATATGCATAGCCCATGTCAATCATGAGTTTATTTACCAGAGTTCCGTCGGGCAGATATACATACCGTAACGACCTGCCGTATGAATCCCTGTCGTTCTGTGACGGATCTTGGGATAATGTAACGTGTTTACCGAATACGAGTTCCTTCATTTTCTGTTTTGATTCGGGACCGTAACATTCCGCTTTTTTATTTTCGTATGCAATTTCCGGAGCATCAATTCCGATTAATCTTACTCTCAGTTTGACTTTATCGTCGCCGGCTTCTATGGTGTCGCCGTCAAACACGAACGTAACGTCATATATTTTTGCCGATTCCGTAGCGATCCGTTTTTTGTCGTCGGAGGAAGAAGGGTCGGTCCCCGGAGATTCCGGGTCGAATATGACAAAAATAAGACAAAAGACAAAAATAATAAGCGGAATAATGAGCGGTTTATTCATCATATACAGTATACAGGCAACAGAGAAGTTCTATTTATTTATCGAGAAGACTCCGTTATCCGAATGATAAACTGCGGGTTTGTTCATTTGGTTAAGATAAATTACTCCGGCAACAAGCAAAACAAGCAAAAGCAGTATAAAAAGAAGATATTTTATATTCATATCTACGATGCAATATATATGCGCGGAGTCTGAAATATAACTGAAAACATTTATTCATCACCGGAGACGAAAAATAAGCATAAATATAAATCTATTGACAAATAATATAAATTTATGTATTTTTATGACAATTATTTTTCAAATTAATATATTTTATGGATAATAAACCGCTCAAAACCTTTCTTGAAATTCCTTATGACGAAATGGAACAGTTGAATCTTACTTCAAAGAAAAAAAGGATATCGGGAGTTCCCGAGCGGGAACTGAAAAAATTCTGTCTTTCGTATCTCAAGGAGGAGACCCGGTTAAAGGCAGTTACCATCGGTTTTTCCGATCTTGAAGGCAGATTTCATATGCTGGATTACGACAAGAAATTTTTTTTGCATTCTTATGACAATCTTACGTTTGACGGATCTTCAATCCGCGGTTTTGCACGACAGGCAGAATCCGATTTGAGACTCCGGGTCGACTGGGGTTGTTTTTGGTGGATGCCGAGCGACGTATTCGGTCCGGGGAAAGTTCTTATGATGGGAAGAATTTTCGACCAGGATGACAGTTCTTATGCGATGGATACGAGAGAATTGCTAAGATCCTACCTGGGAACGCTAAATAAAAAATACGGATATACGGTTAATGTCGCAAACGAAGTTGAGGGATTTTTGGTTAAACACCAGGATGCGGAAAAAACCTTTAACGAACAGGTTGGTTTTGAGCTCGCATCAACCGGAGGATATTTCCATACGCTTCCGAACGACACATTGCGGAACTTCATAGATTCTGCCGCAGAAGCCCATAGAGCAATGGGGTTTCAGAACGAAAAAGATCATCCTGAGGTTGCCCCATCCCAGTTTGAATTGAATTATTCTTATTCGGATGCACTGAATGCTGCGGATCAGATACAGATCTATAAGCTTGTTTGCCGACAGGTTGCCCATAATATGGGAATGACCGCCACGTTTCTGCCGAAACCGATCGTCGGCATCAACGGAACAGGAATGCACACAAATATTTCAGTGAGCAAAAAAAACATAAATTTATTTTATGATCCGCAGGGAAAAGGAAAACTTTCTTCCATGGCATGGCATTTTATTGACAGGGTTATGGCGAGCGCAAACGATATCTGCCTCGTATTGAACAGTAGCGTGAACGCCTATCGCAGGCTGGATCCGCACTTCGAGGCACCGAACGAAATCAAAGTATCCGAAACAGACCGTGGTGCGATGGTAAGAATTCCGCTTCATAATAGCGAATCCGCTCGGATAGAAGTGCGCAGTGTCGGTCCCGATGCAAATCCGTATCTGCTTTTGTATGCATTGATCCGCACCGGATTGGAAGGGCCCGTGGACAAACGTGACGCTTCAAAGCGTGAACGGGTCCGTTATCTTCCCGGAACCATTCAGACGTCGATTTCCTATTTCCGCCAGAGTCCGTTTACAACGGTACTTTTCGGGGAAGAGTTGAAAAAGCGGTATGTTTCGCTTAAACAGGCGGTGGCCGATCGTTCTGCCGCGGAACTGGGAACAAAAGTTAAAAACTCCGAAGTGATCTACCATCACGAGGTATATAACCAGATGTTGTGGCATGATTTTTGAACATGCGATTATCGGAAAGATGACATTTGAATAAAATCTTCGTATAATAGATTCATATGAAAATTCTGAAATTTTTTCTCACGTTTGTTGTGTTGGTTCTCCTCGGATCAGTTTTGTATTTAGGGTACCTGGGGTTTGTTCCGGTTCTTTCCACGGTCATGGGAGCGGATAAGCCGAAAGATCTCGGCGTACGGTCCAGTGAGCAGGACTATACGCGTTCCATAGAAAAGGTAGGGGGGTCGATCAATTCGTTTTCGACCACATCAGGGGACGTAAGATCGAGCATTTCGTATTCGGGCAAGGTTGATGTAAACACGGATTTTTCGCAGGAGGAGCTTTCTTCCCGGCTGAATTATGCCCAATGGAAATATCTTCCGTTTACCGACTCGCAAGTAAGAATAAACAGTGACGGTACCGCGGAATATTCCGGAGTATTGAGAATGGACAGGCTTCCGGAATTTGTCGCTTACGTAGGGATGGGCCGTTATTCGATGGCGGATATTACTAAAGGAATAAAATATATCAATCTCGTCAAGGTAAATCCGCCGGTGTATCTGAAACTTAAGGCGGGAGTGAGCGGCAATATACTGAACACCCGAGTGCTTGATGCGCAGGTGGGACGCTTTTCATTGCCGCTTGGAACGCTTCACGCGGATGAAACCGCTTCAGCGGTATTTTCGTCAATTGTTTCCCGTATTCCGGGGTTTTATGCGAAATCCGTTGAATTATCGAAGGGCGCCATGCATTTTGAAGGAACGCTTCCGAAAACAGTCAATGTAGAAACAGGCCAATAACCGCGAATCAAAAATACCCGGCATCGTGGCTACGATAATACCGTTATCTGCTTTTTTTGACAATACGTCAATTGATATACAACAAAACAATTTCTCCTTAAATTTCAGAGCATTTTCAAAAAACATACAAAATTTTAAACAACCTTTTGAGCAGGTCGGTTAACTGTTTATATATCAAGCTTTTTTATACGGTGCCTTGCGGTTGTGACGGCGGTGGGGTTGATCCTCCTGTCGGCGGCGCTGTGTTTCCTACCGGAGGAGTTCCTCCTTCGGACGGTTCTTCCGCAACAGGCTGTACCATACCGGATAGTACGGATGTCAATTCTTCGGGAGTTTTTCCGGCAAGTTCCGGATGCCCGGCTATGACATGATTCTGGACTTCGGGATCCGCCATCAAAAGCTGAACCGCCTCATCTTTGCTGTTGGCGGTAACGCTTTTGGTAAACCCGTCGGTGCATGTGGCTTTAAAAGTTTGCATCGAAATCATCTCCTTTCTGCTGCATAAATGTATATTATGTGATCTTAATTTCACTATACAGAATTTATCGATTTCGGGCAAGCTTAATTGTCCGGTTTTATTCGATTATCGGATTTGTTTGTAGACCTCAAGCCAGTTATGGGCGATTTTTTCCTGCGCCGAAGATAACGGAATAGTTCCGTCGCAGACCTGTTTATGCAGATAATTTTCCAACTTATCTTTTTCATGAAAGCCCGGTACGGGATTTGCGGGTTCAGGCCACAAGTTTGAAATATCGTTTGATCCTCCGAGCTCCAGACTTATCAGGTGGTCAACTTCATATTGGCCTGCAGAATGTTCGGTAATTCCGTATTCTTCATACACTTGTTTTTTTACGCGTTCGGTTACGTTGCGAACGGATTTTGCATATCCCCGGACACAAATTTCTTTTGCGGAAACCGGCAATATTTGTCCGGGTGTGCAGTGCTGGTCCGGCAGCGCATCATGTGAAATACAGCTTGAGGATTTCGTGCGCACCCCCAAAATGGCAGCGGAAGAAGATCCTTCGGAAACCTGAGAAAGAACGGGAGTTGTCGGAATCCGTTCGGTAACTGTATTTCCTGTCTTTTTGAACGAAGAGATCAGAACAAGAAGAGTGACGAGAATAAATAGAATCAATACAGGATACGCCCGTTTCATGAATGGAGAATTTCAAATATTTTATTGGGCGTTTTTCCTCCTCTGATCAGCAGGATTTTAGAGATGTGTGTCCCGAAATATAACGCCAGGAGCATCCGTACTTTGCGGTTTGCCGCCCCCTGTTGTTTTTTTTCCTTTACGTGGACAAGATAAGAATCTTCGGTTTTTTTAATAACCCGGTCAGTCCGAGATTCCGGATAAGCTTTTACTTTGATAAGCATGCTCACATTGTAACAGGTCCAATAAACGAAAAGACCGCGTTGAAAACAGTCGGAAACATGACAAAGATTGACACAAGGCTTTTAACCTGATATACTATCGGCCATGCAGGAAAGCATTTTAAAAACACTTCCTATACAAAGAGCAGGATATTCTATTTCCGAAGCTCCGCTTTCATTCTATCAACCATGGCAGTCTTATGTATCGGGACTATTGGATATTCCGGGAATTCGTGACTGTAATTCGGTACTTAACATGCTTATGCCGAATGCGACGCCCGAATCAATCC
Source organism: Microgenomates group bacterium (assembly GCA_046704445.1). Taxonomy (GTDB): domain Bacteria; phylum Patescibacteriota; class Microgenomatia; order UBA1406; family GWC2-37-13; genus JBJKRW01. The sequence continues at coordinate 1,863 of JBJKRW010000108.1, read as the reverse complement.
GCAAAGGAGCGACTTTGAATATGCCAACAATGTTATTGCCGGAAGAGGGATTCCTTGATTTTTTGCATCAACAGGGAACTCAATCAGTACAGATAAAAATTACTGAACCGGTTGAAGATATTACTGCTGTATCTTTGTCAACCGCTGTGGAAAAAGGAGCGAATAGCGTTAATAAACGAGTTATGCTAATGTTTGGAAACGGCAGTTTAGGTGAGATTGCATTTATTGAGTTGGATCAAACGTCGTTTGATGATGAAGCGAGTCTCGGATACAGGGAGGTTCGTGCGAAACTGGATATAACCGGAGAACATCATACGGTTATTGATACCCGTAGAGTTATGCATAATATGAGCGTTGCGGGAAAGTCATTTACTCATGATCGAATCGGGGCAATTCCTTTAGGTGAGAATCTCGGACTTTGGTATTTGGAATCAATGCTTCTCGAGTCTGCCCGCTTTAAAGAGGCCGCAATCAGATATATGCAGATTTTTGGTCAAGCTCCCCGCATAGTATGGGCAGTTGAAGATGAAACTTCAGTAGACGAAGTAAACGGACAGAAGGAAATTGTATCAATGTCAAAACCCAGAGAGTTCGGAAGCGACCATATTAATCTGGGAACGTATATTGGAGGGCGTTTATTGAAAGACGATGAGGTTCCTTATCCTGTAAATTATCTGAAAACCAATTTTCCGCCTGACAAATCTTTATTCCAACCGATTAGTAATCGCCTTACAGATTAATATTGTTTTATGAGAGAATCAAAACCCATACATCCTCGTCTTGACAGAGTCGGATACAGTATATCCGAACCATCCGTTGCGTGTTCAGAGAAGTGGGGTAAATATGCGTGGAAAATCGGTCGGGATTTTGGTATTAACACCCTTTCTGCGATTATGAGAGTTTTTGGCGAGAGAAATTTGTCTACATCCTTAACTGGAAGTTCTCCGTTTACCGTTCAGGCATATATGCTTAACGGTCCCATGGGTTTATTTCTTGATCTCGGCGGAAATTCTTATCAGGTTAAGATGAGAAGAGAAGGAGAGTGTAAGCAGTTTGTAATCAGCAGTGTGGGAGAAAATAGAGATTCTCTTACGGGGGTAACCAGGGTAAAACGGAATCTTCTGTTGTCATATTCAAATCATAGCTATGAATTGGACGCACTCGGTTTTGATGAGGAGGATTCAGCATTACAGGTTATAGGCAACAGCCGTACCGCATCAGAGAGCAAATTTGAGAGAAACGTAGCAATTCAACTTGGACCCGGCGGAAGAGTTGACGGAGTATTTGATAAACGGAAAATGACCCGGTCGTTAGGTATTACGGGTGCGATAGATACGGAAATAGATATGCATATGGTTGTAAGACATGCAGGGAAAAGTTTGGCCTCACGGCAGCTTCGGCAGCTTCAAGAAGAGTTAACAGAAACAGAACACGAACGATTTGAGGTTGCGGGGGTCGCTTATGCGCAGGTGTCTTTCGAAAAACCGCGTATAACGTGGGTTGAACACGCAGAAGCGGTAGTAGTGCCGGATGAAAAACAAGAGCCGAAAACAGAAGTGGTGGGAGCGCTCCATAAATTCGGAAGCCCTGTTTTGGACGAAACAACCTATCAAAACGGGATTGATATTCGCGGCGGTCACATGGTATATCCCGTAAATTATCTTGTAGCAAACATGCCTCCTGATTTGTCTCTATTTAATCCGGTAGCCCGGTAATGTTACGGTATCTTTGTTGTTTCCCGTTTCATCTGCTCGCATTCCAGATCGATGATCTGATACATATGTTCACCAAATCTGTTTCTTACCCATTCCATAGGTTGCATTGTGCCGAAGTACTCGGGATGTAAGTCTTTATAAGTAATTA
>JBJKRW010000107.1:0-4074 GCA_046704445.1 Microgenomates group bacterium | reverse complement strand
TCCTTATCTATATTCTATTTGTCGGAGGCAAATTCACGAAACAGGATTCGGTAGTTGCGGCTTCTTTGCTGCCGTACTTCATCCTTCCGGCAATAGGGTGGGGGATAAACAGCGTATTTATGCAGCCTCTCATTGCCTTAAAAAAACAACTGCACGTGGGTGTACTCAACGTAACCGCACTTGCGTTGGGATGGATAGTCGCTTCTTCGGTAGTAAAACCGTATGGTTCGTTGATCGCAATCAGTTCGGGACTGGTCGTTCTGCTTTTTACAGGAGTTGCCGGAAGCGAGATCTTATGGCAAAAAGAAAAAAATAGACTGGCGAAACAATCAGAACATACAACGGGGTAGCAAATAATCCGTAGACCCTATATTGCTCTTTCTTTAGGATAATACCATATGGAGTCTCTGAGCCGCGGTCAACAAAGAGTTATTGCCGATTTCTGTAATAATCTTGCTCTTGCCTGGTTTTCTTCAGGGGTTATCCTCTCCTTTTTTACCCTGATGTCGTTGTTGGATAAACTCAGTAATGTTACAATGGGACTAGCGGCATGTTATGTGTTCATCGGTTTAGCGTTGCATTTTTCTAAAAATCTTAAATAACATGAGCTCAAACATTTCAAACTGGTATTACTTCGCAGCGATAATAAGCATTCTTTTCGGTTTGTTTATTTATTTTAAATACAAAAAATAGGATGTTCGGAATAAACGCGAATCCGATTCTGATTATTACCGCTTATGCACTTGTAATCATCGCCCTCTATATCCTTCATAAGGGACACCAAAATAACGATAAAAAACCGCACAAATAATAAGTTTGATAATTTTCTCGTCTGCTGGCATAATAGGAAGTGAACTATTATGGCAACATTACAGGAAAAACCTCGTTCTGCGACAATAGTCATTCCTACCTTTCACCGCCCGGGATTAGCAGTCAGACTCGCTACGCAAATCAGGAAATTTCACGGCGCTTCGTATGAAATCATCATCGTGGATCAGGATAACGCGAATCCTCCTCCGGCAAAAGACCTGAAAAAGCTGAAAACAGAGTATATCAATCTTCCCGGTGCCAATACCTCGATTGCCAAAAACACCGGCATCGGGCATGCGTCGGGGGAGATTGTCGTTTTTTTTGACGATGACATTGAAATTACCGGACATACCATTCCCGCGCATCTCAGGGAATATGACGACTCCTCAGTCGCAGGAGTTTCCGGAAGAGTGATTATCGACGGCGAAGCCGTTCCGAAACACACCGATGTCGAAACCGGCAAAACAAACTTTTTGGGAACGAAATTCCTGTATCAATTCTGGAGTACGAAAAGGCAGGCGATCGACTTTCCCTACGGATGCAACATGTCCTTCACGAAAGCAATTATTCTGAAATGCAAAGGGTTCGATCCGCGCTTTCCCAAAATCTTTGAAGAGGTTGATCTGGGCGTTCGGGTATCAAAATCCTATGGAACTATTCTGTTTGCTCCCGAAGCGCTCGCATATCACCATAAGGCAAAATCCGGAGGGATCCGTCCCGAGGAACATGCAAACAAGCAAAGACTGATTTTCCAACATTATGGAAAATATCTCGGTAAAAACATCCGGTTTACATTTTCTCTTGTTTCTCTCATCATGCGGTTAAAAACCGCCATATTTCAAGCACCGTCCGCCATATCGGATCTTTTATTCGGATATGTCCGGACGCTGTTTGCCTGCAATTGGCTCATGATTCTTCTGTTTGGCATCATCCTGTTTCTCAGATTTTGGAAAGTGCCGGATTTTTTCATCTTTACTTTCAGCGAAGAATGGCAGGGAACGCTCGCATGGGAGCTCGTCAAACATTTTCACAGAATCTGGATAGGGGTAAGCCAGGCGAATATCCACTATTATCTCGGACCGGGGTTCATCTATCTCAACTATCTCCTGTTTCTTCTCGACAAGGGAAAACTTGAAGTGCTTGCATATTTTTCCGCTTTTTTGGGCATCTTGACGCTACTTACTCTCTATTATGTCACGGACGACCTGTTTGACCGCTCAACCGCATTGTGCGCAACAATCCTTTACGGATGTTCAACGCTGCTCAATTATTATGACAGGAGATTTTGGAATCCTTCTTTTATCCCTTTGTTTTCCATCCTGTTTGTGTACAGCCTTGTGAAAGCGGACAAAAACAGTACGTGGTATATCCTCACCGCGTTTTTAATCGGCGCATCGTTTCATTTTCATTTATTGCTCCTGCTTTTTGTCATTCCCGCGATTTATAGCGTGATAAAAAATTTCAGGAATATCGGCTGGAAAATCCGGAGTGTTTCCGTACTCATATATCTCGTTCTGACATCACCGTTGATTGTGTTTGATCTTGTTCATAATTTCGATAACTTTCTCGTTCCTTTCCGAATACTGTTTACCAAAGGAAGCAACGAGCTGTATGCCGTAAGCCTCTCAAACATGCGTTCCCATATACACATATTCTTATCCGCTTTGGGAAGATTATGGTTTGTCGCGCTGGGAACAAACCTTCAGGAAATCGTGCTGGAAACGAATACATACAAAATTCCCGGAAATATACTGTTAATCTTGTTCTCGCTTATCGCGCTATTTTGGTTTTTTTTCAAGAACAGAAAACCCGGTTATCGGATATTTTTTATTTCACTTGTTGCGATCGTTGCCGCATTCATTGTCTATCCGAGTTACAATCCCGAGTATTATCTCGTAGGCTTTCTTACATTAATGACAATTGTGATCGGATTCTGGTTAAAGTCTTTGCCCAAACCGGTGCGGGTATTTATCCTGACGGTATTTGTCGCGGCAAATATTCTGACGGTGCTCAGTACCACAAACGATTACGGTCTGGTCATGAGAGAACGGGTAGTCAAAAAAACCATGGCAATAGTCAAAAACAGATCGTTCGGTTTGACAACCGCAGGTCCGCTCCCGAATCCGCAGTATGCATATGCGGGATGGCGGCTCATATTCAAGATCTACGGAAAAACACCTTCCCGAAGCAGTGTAGACAGTGTGCTCGGTTGGATATATCCGGATGAAATTTCAGCGCGTAAACCGGCAATACACGTCACTGTCTCGGAAGCGGCGATAACATTCAAAACACAGCCTCTGGCATCAATAAAGGAAGGCGTCTATTACAGTTATATCACCGGCAATGAAATCAAAAAATAGATTCCCTTTTTCCATATTGTGTGTGCTTACGGTAGTTGCCGTATTTGAACGGTTCTGGCATCTTAAACAGTTCTTCACGTTCAACTTCGACGAGGAATATCAGGCTCTTCTTGCATGGGAGCAGGTCAAACATCTGCACAAAATCTGGATCGGCGTCAGCGCGTCCAATATCAATTACTATCTCGGTCCGGGATTTACCTATCTGAATGCCTTGCTGTTTTACCTCAACAAGGATCCTGTTATTCTCGGCATATTCGGATCCGCATTCGGCGTATTCACGGCCCTGAGTATTTATTATGTAGTCAAAAATCTATTTTCGGTCAAAGCGGCCCTGTTCTCATTCGCGTTTTATTCCGGTTCTTTTTTCATCGCCATGTTCGACAGGAGTTTCTGGAATCCCACACCGGTCATGTGCATGTCCGTCTGGATGATCTACGCGCTGATGCGCCTGAAAAAAAATCCGAACTGGCTTATCGTAATCGCAATCCTGTTGGGGGCAGTACTGCATACGCATTTGTCACTCCTGGCATTCTGGCCGGTAGTATTGATTGTGCTTTTCCCGCAGTTCGGAAAAATTCCTATCAAAACATGGGGGATTGCAATCGCTTCGTATCTCCTGGTTACGTTTCCGTTGCTTGTATTTGATTTTGTCCATAATTTCGACAATATGCTCATGCCGTTCAGATATGCGATGAAACTGATCGGATTTTCCCACGACGGCGGCAACTTCCCGTATGCGTGGCATCAATTCTTGAACAGCCTGTCAAGGTTGTGGTATATCAGGCCGTATTCCAACATCCAGGACGAAATTCAGCTGGGCGTGCACGGACATATTACGGAAACAATTTTTCCTCTCGCGTTATTTTCCCTTCTGATCCTCGTTTGGTTTTTTTATCAGTCGGTC
>JBJKRW010000106.1:0-8043 GCA_046704445.1 Microgenomates group bacterium | reverse complement strand
CTTCGGAGCGACTCATTTCGAAACGGTTAACCGATTATCTTGTATACTACAATGAACAGAGATTACACTTAAGCTTAGATTGCCTGACACCTCGTCAATTTGTTTCCAAGGTGCTGAAGTAAATGCGCAAAAAGCTTCACATTTCCCGATCTGATTGTTGCATTGTTGAAAACGCTCGATCTTCCCGTAGACGGCCGCGGATTTGTGCGTTCCGCGCGAGTGTTTGAACATGCGATGAAACAAAAAAATCATAGCGACGCGGCTTCTTAAACTGATATGTAAAAGACAATTCCTGTATAATGAAATAAGCATATGCGCAAATATTCAGGATTCATAGGAGTTGTGAGTGCGGATGTTTTTATCTTCATATTTGGTTTTTTCGCATTACTCAATCTGTATAATCTTATTCAATTCATTACAATGGATATGCAATCCTCCGACATGGGATTGGCAGGTTTGGGATTCATAGTGTTTCCCGTGGTTATTTTATGTTGTATAGGATTGATATGGATAATGCTTTTAATCCGCGCAAAACTTCTTAAGGGGATGATTCCTCATGCGGTCAAGTATATTCTTGTTTTTTGCGCGCTTGCGCCATTTTTCTATTTTTTCCTGATTCTTTTGAAAATACTATATGCGGTGTTAATTTTGAAATTGTAAAAGCGTTAATTTGACACTCAAAATGTATTATATTATGATTTAAAGTAGCGAATTAAATTAAATCAGGACCGTGAATAAAATATTAAAGCAAAATAGGTTCAAGATTGTACTTGTTTTGATTCTGAGTTTATTGACTGCTCAACTTCTTGTTCAGTCAGTTTTTATTGCGGGAACTCCCCGTACAAAACCCGCTTTGATTTCGCGGTCTTTAACATCGATTAAAGAACTGTGGACAGGTGGATATCAGTTTCTTTCCGGGTTGTTTAAGAAACAATCACCGAGTATCGCGACGGGTCCGGCGATTTCTCCTCTTGTAACAAATCCCGAGCAGGCGTTAAAAGATGTTCCGTTTCAAACAGTAGCAAAAGGAGTATATGCAAAAACAAATAATACGGCTTCGTATACGTTAGTGAAAGTTAACGAAACCACATGGAAAAATTACACCTTTACCATTAAAGGAAAAACGGTGACCGTCAAGGTTCCGGCAGGACAAAATCCTCCGACAGATCAACAAGTTCAGTCTATGTATTAATTATATGTCACGTCAAAAAGGGGAGGTTATCACATTGTTGGCACTTGGAACTCTGGCCGTTATGAGTATAGGGACCCTGATATATTCAAATATCTTCCTGAAAAAATCGGAAACCAAACAAACAACCAATGCTCGGGCATTAACCAGTGAGTTATGTCCGGAAGGTATAGCGGTGGGAGATTCGTGTGCGCCTTCTTATGCCAACAACGAATGGTGTATTGCATGTACGGGCAATAAAGATATTGGGTTAGCATATCAGTGCATATATAATGAATGGAGCGTCGGAACATGGGCATTACCCAATAAATACGGGGAGCATAATCCGGCCTGCAGCCAAAGCCTAGAACCGACGGAGTCAGCCACAGGAGAATCACCAACACCTACCATAAAAGTGAATACGGCTCCCTATATCCGAAGCGGTGTGGTTGCTCCAAAAGATCCGGGTTGGCAATGTCCGGGAGGAGGATGCAGTCATTGCGGGACAACGCTTGAAGACTCTCAACAAACATTTTGGACATCTGAATGTGATAATTTTTGCTCAAAATCCCATGATGCGCCGTGCATTAAATGTGAAAACGGAAAGCCGTATTATGTGAGTCCGGAAGGAACGAAGGAAATCACGGGAGAAGCGTTTGGAGTTGGGACTTCGCGATCAACATTACCTAACTGTAAAAAAACTAATCAATACGATGCGGCTGCCCAGGGATCGGGTTCCAGCCAGGGAGGAAAACAATCACAAACTACGAATGACGCCCAGTTGCAAAATAACCTTAAAGATGAAAACGGAAATAATCAGGGAACAGACAAACAAGTCAACAATATAGTACCGGGGGCTGATAATAATCTTCAGCCGACTCCGACACATGCGGTTAATCCGCCATGCTTAGAGAGGACAACAAAATCCTTCTGTGGAAGCGTGTTAAATGATGCGACGGGAGTAACCGACAATTGTGTGTGGGTTGGACTTCGAGCGGATGGCTCTCAATGTAATCATTGTTTTCCTGTTTCCTCGACTTTGGGAGATACAATATCCGCCAGTCAGCAGGAGGTCAATAGGGTTTGTCCTCCTTCGGCGAAAACAAATTTTGACTGTTCCAATATTAATGCTCAAAACTACGGTGATTCAACCCCTTGTATTACCGCACAAAAAAACGGGTACGGATGCGCGTGGTATGCTCAATGTAACAAATGTGCTAAAGAAGGGAGCGATCCAACAAAAGTTTGTGGAGATCATCAAAATTTTACTTCAAAGATTACCGTTTCCGTAATCGTGAATCTGATTAACTGTCCAAGCTCATATGTAATACACAGTTTGGGATATACGGTTCGAGACTTCGGACGTAAGACGGATGTTGATTCGGCAACGCGGATATATGATATCAAAGGCACCTATGGCCGTATTGATTTCCCCGTTACTTTAGATGTGTATAGTGATTATACCCAATATGTATTTAGCGGAAATGTTGCGGTTGCAAACGGCGAGGCATTACTGTATCAAAATAGCCAGGAAATTATTCAAAGGGCAAACGCGTTGGATAATGTGTCGTTGGGCATAGATTATCAATGTAAATAAATGAAAAAGTCTTTCATAATTTTATTGACAGTTGTTTTGTTCATAATGATATTCTTGTTTTTTTCTTTTTCACTTGTACAGGTAAAGGGTTCAAGTTCGTTGGCCTATAAAAACAACAGCTATTGCCTGTTGAATAAACTTGCATATTTGTTTTCTTCCCCTCAGAGATCTGATCTTGTGGCATATAAGGATCCGCAATTAGGAATTAATAAAATAAGCCGGATAATCGGGCTTTCCGGAGAAACCATAAGTTTTAATAACGATAAAACATTTGTAAATGGTCAAAGTTTGTCCGAACCGTACCTATCAGGAGAATCCCATTTATCCTGGAACTCAGACCTTGAAGGGTATCGGGTTTCCGTGCCGGACAGTTCTTTCCTCATGTTGACTGACGCTTCAAGAAGCCGTTATTTGGCGGAAAAAAACATGATTAACAGATCAATGATAGTAGGAAGAATAGAATTTTGCAGATAATTTTATGGTGAGTTTGTTCGGGATGGGGAAGGGATCGTAAACATGTCACTTGTCATGCTTGGAAGCGTGCCGTTGTGGGGGAGCTCTGGCCTGTAATACAACGGCATCATCGGATGGTCTCAGCGGATAGGGGGAAACGGAAACAACAGTATATCCCAGATTTCCGGTTGGAATCAATGCGGTCCAGCCCGTAACACACGGATCATAAAACGCACATCGGGCCTCATCTTCGGTGCCTGTCCCCTACTCCACCTTGTGATTTATATGACGGATTATAAGTATGTATCGTCAAGTTTTTCGGAAACGGTTTATCTATGAGGCGCGGAAACGTTGCATACACAATCGACGAATTTTTTGCCCACTTCCTTATTGGCACGGATATTCGGATGCGAATCAAACGGTATGGGATTACAATATTGACGTTTGAGCATATTCCGGTTTGATCCTTTGCCGTCGGCCAGAAGGTCAAAAAAATCAAAGACGGTTATGTTTCGACATTGTTGGGACAAGAGCCAATTACACAGAATTCTTGCGTTCTGTGCCCACAGCGGATTTGTACATTCAAGCCGGAGAGGTGGAGGGGTAAATACAATAAATTTGTTGGAAAAAATTTGCAGATGCGCAAATATGGAGCGGTAATACGATTGAAATTCTTGTAATTTTTCCGGAGTTTCTATTTTTGTGGTGGGAAAACAGTTTTTGAACGCAATAATATCAAAGTCCAGGATTTGAGCAAGTGAAGTGTCCTTCGGGTTTCTGGAAAACAGTTCATCATATGCTTTGGGTGAATCGTTTCCGACCTTTAGATTGAAATCTTTTCCGGTCATATGTCCGTTTCCGTCCGAAAGTCCGGTTTTGAACGAAATTCGACCAAAAAGATAGGAAAAAATAATCGGTGAACTTAAATTATAGCCATGATCCCACAATTCTGTATTCGGTGAATGGCGTTTAAGCAGCGAGCGAACATTTCCGAACTGCAATAATAATGCTCCTGTCGAGTGATGAATAAAAAGTATACGCGTCTTGTTCATACTTCAAGTATCTCATAACGGGCGGATGATACATGAAATAAATTGAGCAAAAGCCGGCACGATCGATAACGCCGGAAATTTTTTTTTGCGTTTGTAAAATCATTACTCTACTGGTATAATATAAACCAGATGGTAAGTACTGCTTAATTTTTGTATTTCACGATACGTTAAGTTCTTCTTAAATTTTCAATTTTTTGAAGAGCTTTTGAGCTCTTACGTCTACATTATTATTTGTTCCGTTATTGTCGTATGTATACAGATCACAGTCATCGTTCCCGTTTTCATTCGGGAAAAACAGGGTACGGACCGGGTAGATTCAAACGGCCATCAGGTCGTTTCAATCCCAGACCGGATTCGTTTATCCATGAGTATATTTCACGTGCAAGGGTGAAAAACAATTTTATTGACAGTGCACCCGCACAGGAAATTCGATTTGATTCTCTTGACCTACCGCAGCAATTAAAACTGACGATAGCTCGTCATGGCTACACCGTGCTTACGCCTATTCAGGCCGCAGGTGTTTCAGCAATCCGCGATGGAAAAGATGTGATTGGTATTGCCAATACCGGAACCGGGAAAACGGCGGCGTTTTTAATTCCGCTTGTTGAACAAATTCTTAAGGATCGCACATACCGGGCCTTAATTATTACCCCGACACGTGAGCTGGCACTGCAAATATTGGAAGAATTGAAAATATTTTCCAGCGGTATGCAAATCTATCACTCATTTTGTATAGGACAATCCTCCATGTATGCGCAGATCCGGGATTTACGGCGGAATCCGCATATTGTCGTAGGTACTCCCGGACGGTTGAAGGACCTGATAGAACGAAGAATTCTTCAATTAAACGCGTTCAGGATGATTGTTCTTGACGAGGCGGATCAGATGCTGGATATGGGATTTATCCATGATGTAAAACATATCATATCGTTTCTGCCGAAAGTGCGGCAATCCCTTTTTTTTTCCGCGACGCTTTCGCCGAATATTAATTCATTGATTCGGGCATTTGTCAAAAACCCGGTTACCATATCGGTGAAGACCGGCGAAACGGTTGCACATATAAAACAGGAAATAATTCATGTCGAACCGGGCAGGTCTAAGTTGGAAACCCTTTCGCATTTATTGAAAGGTGAAGATTTTAGAAAAGTTCTTGTATTCGGAAGAACCAAACGAGGGGTTGATAGAATCTCTCATGAACTGTTTAACAAAGGCTTCAAGGTAACAACCATTCATGGGGGTAAACCGCAGGCTCAGCGTCAAAAAGCGATCAGGATGTTTAAGGAGGATGTCGTATGTATACTGGTTGCAACAGATGTGGCTGCCCGCGGTCTTGACATAGCCAATATTTCTCATGTCATTAACTACGATATTCCCCAGACGTATGAGGATTATATTCACAGGATAGGAAGAACCGGAAGAGCAAACAGCGGTGGGGTTGCTTTGACAATCATAGAATAATCAGATTCGATACGGAACCGTTATGGTCCGGTTTTTTGATTCGTTTTCTTACCCAACATAATTGGAACAAAAAAATCGACAATAAATTTTTCTTCATTGCCGTTAGTCAGAATATCCGGACAGGGATAAAGTTTTTTGAAGATATATCAAAAATAAAAGATTTTGAAATTTTTGGAATTAAATCATTAATAAAGGGTTTTTTTTGTTCTTTCCGGACGAAATTTACTCGTTTTCGTCTACGGGGAGTCGGGCGCACACAATGCATTCATCCATTCTCATGATGTACAACACAAATGATTCCGTAAAAAAAGGTAAAATGTCAGTATGTCGAAAAAAGCATCCGGGAATTTTTTCTTTCCGTCAAGATGGCAATTGGTTGTGTTGGTGTTAATATTTATTGCACTCATAGTGGGCTTGATGAACCAAAGGGCCCAGGTTTATTTGTGTGTAAATATGCATCTTTGCAGTCAACCATCATCTCCTGCTTTACCTCCGAAAGGTGTATGTGTGCCGGGAGGAATTTGTATCCAGTAAAGACTGAATTTATGTTTTTGCTTTTGTGAGTGCCGATTTCAAGGATTGGATATACGCAAAGCTTGAGTCTGTTGCGCCGGATACGATATCAATCTGTGCATTCTGGGCTTCAATTGTTTCCGACCTGAGAATCGGCAGAGCCTGGGAGTTGATCTCAATTGAAGTCTGTCTGTCATTCGGATATTGTAAAAATTGGATATCCGAAATTTTTCCTCCGCTTACTACTACCTGTACCTGCATGTATCCGTAAAATGCGTCGGTAACATCGCCGGAGTATGTGCCGTCTTTGTACGCGCCGGAAGGTATTGGCGTGGGAATATTGGTTGGTGTCGGAGTGGGTGGAGGCGCGGTCGGACCGGCAGAGGGAATGGGAGTCTCCGTTGGAACTTGTGTGGGGGTGGGATACGCAATCTGCAGCTCGGAAATTACGTGAGGCGGAGGAGCTGGAGTTGGGGTCGGGGTTAATGTCGGAGTTGGCGTAGATGTTGGTGTTAGAGAAGGTGTGATTGAAATAAGCGGCGATTTAACGGTTAATAACATAGGGCGTACGGGAGGATGCAGTTTTTGGTAAGCCGAGTATCCGAGAAACGAAATAACCACCGCAGATGAAACGAGAAATTTTTTGATTACCATATATAGTGTTATATATGCAATTCACGGACTTATTTACCCAGTTTTGATCTGATAAAGGCAAGACCGTTTTCCATGGCTTTTGTCCAGCTGCCGTTTTGGAAATTATGGTTTTCTCCGGGGTAAGTATTATATGATATATCTTTTCCGAGTTTTTTTAGCTGCGAATAAAGTTCGTTTGACCATTGTATGGGGACTTCTTCATCGGCGTCTCCCTGATTCAATTGAACGGGAGCTTGTATCCAAGAAAGATAATTGGTCAAAGAGTAATTTTCCGCGTTGTACAGTGATTCGAATGTTGCCAGAGCTTTTCGCAACGCTTTTCCTTTATCGTCAAATTCGTCCGTATAATACAGAATGGAGTAAGGAAACGGTTTGGAAACCGGAGCCCAGAGAATCATCGGATAAGCAAAACCCGTCATTTCAGCAACGGAAAGCGCGATTTGCCCGCCATTGCTGTGGGCCCAAATACCGATATGTTGAGAATCCGTCTTTATTTCCGATATACCTTTTTGCTCGAAACCCCTGTCAAGATTTTTCAGGGATGCGAGAAGATCCATAACTGTCGTGTATGTCTGGAATCGGTCTTCAAAAGGATTTTGTGATGCCTTGTCGGATTCTCCGTAGCCAAGAAAATCCGGAGCAACCGTAACAAATCCGTGTTGTGCGAAATATTCGGCTCCGTGCTGCGTCCCTTCTCCGGAGTAGTATTGCGACGGGTCGACAAAGCCGCGGATCATAAACATAACCGGGTAGGTTCCTTGTTTGTCCGGCGTATTCAGAAGTCCGCTGACTTTTTTTCCGCTTGATCTAAAAAAGAACATGTAGGAAATAAATCCGTCGCCCGATCTTACTTCCCGACCGATGGTGATATCGGAAGTTACGGGTTGATAATGTCGTAAATTTTGATATGTATACTTCAATAGCGGTTTGCTGACCGCTGGTTTTGTCAATGGTTTGTTGTCCGGTTTTAGACGGTACAATAGGTATCCTATAAAGAGCGTTTCAACGAGGATGAGTACGAGAAGCAGTTTGGTTTTCATAATTGTCAAATTTGATGCTTTCTATAGCATTATACCGCAACGAATTTCACCTCGCAGGTGAAAGGGGTTAGGGGCTGAACGGGCCGGATGATATAATTAATATAAGAT
>JBJKRW010000105.1:0-4164 GCA_046704445.1 Microgenomates group bacterium | reverse complement strand
TTTTTCATTGAAGTGTCCTTCCTAATTTTTCCGATTCCGGACTTTACCGTTCCTGCATCAAACCTGAAATTTGCCGTAACCGCGCCCGATCCCATAAGAACTTCGTCTGCCAAAACAGAATCTCCCACATAATTCCTATGCAGCATGACTCCATTCCCTATATATGATCTGGCGACTTCGGAATACCCGCCGATAACCGTACGGGCACCCACATGACTTTGACGTACCAGACTGTAATCTCCGATTACCGATCCCGGACCTACGTAAACCGGCCCCACTATTTTGGCGAAATCTCCTATCTTCACTCCTTTTTCAATCCACACGGGTCCCTGCAAAAGTGCTTTTTCCGAAACGGTTGCCGCGGAACTGATGTATGTTTTCAGGGTGCCAAGAAAATGTCCGGTCATTTCCAACATCTGCCAGGGATATTTAAGCACATGCCAGTAGGAATTGTATTCTACCGTACCGATTGTTTTATGCTGATTGATTAACAGGTCAATTGCCCGTTCATACCGGTCATCCTTGTTTGTCTGAACTTTCCCCAGCGCACCGATAAGTTCCCCAACATCGGCAAAGTAATCCGCAACAAGTTTGGTCATATTTGACGGAAGCTTGTCGGGCGGTGGTTTTTCCGTGATGCCGGAAATTTTTTTTCCGGAAAACACCAGATATGCGCCCGGAAAATATTCCTTTGTTTTTTTGACCAGAAAAATAATATCATATGCAAAATGCTCTTTCAGCTTTATATATTGCTCAAGTACGCCAAAATCGATCGTGTCTTCCGCTTTTAAAACCAGCGCTTCTCCCCTGATTTTTCCTCTGCACGAATCGATTGCCGCTGCCATACCCTGGTAATGAGAAACCTGAGGGATAATTTCTATGCCCGTACCCGAATAGGATTTCATACGGAGTCTGTCTTCATGGTTAACCACCACAGTTATTTGTTTAGCATACCTGCGAATTCCTTGAAGAGTGTGCGCGATCAACGGTCTTCCGAGAAAGGGAACATAGGTTTTTTTATTCAACGGCCAGAATCTTGTTCCGTCTCCCGCGGCCAGAATTATGACATTGTCAAGTGTTTTCATATTTTACGTATATCCCCTCCCAAAGCAGTGACTTTTTCCACGAATCCCTCATACCCTCTTTCTAGTATGCTTGTTCCGTACACTACGGATTCACCTTCGGCAATAAGGGCTGCCGTCGCGAGCGTAGCGCCCGCCCTTAAATCCGCAATAGTGAGCACTCCTCCGTGTAAAGATTGCGGTCCGGTTACCTTGACTGCCTGATTATATTTCTTTCCGGGGTCGAAGTTAAAAAAGAAAAACTCGGAAGGATTGATAACGGGCATTTTGACAAATTCTATCCTGGCTCCAAGCCTTCGCAATTCCTCCACATATGAAAACCTGTTTTCAAAAACCCGTTCGAGAATAAACGATTCGCCTTTTGCCTGTGTCATAAGGACTGCCCAATTGGGCTGCCAGTCTGTCATGAATCCCGGGTGAGGCGAGGTTTCAATACTGCTGTGGACGAGCGGCTTCCGGTAAAAGAATCTATAAGAATCTTCCTCTAATTTTTCAAACCCCGCTCCCGCCTTTTTGATTTTGTCTACAAACGTATGAATCAGGCCATAGCAAATATGACGGATATACACGTTTCCTTTTGTAGCCAGCGCCAAAGTTGCGTATGTGATTGCTTCGTTTCTGTCAGAAATAATATGAAACTGCTTTTGCTGTTTCAGTGCAGCCGATTGCTGTACAGATATGACCGAACCTCTTCTGCTGATTTTAGCGCCGGACTGGTTAAGAAACGAAATGAGATCGTCGATTTCCGGTTCAAGAGCTGCGTTTTCAATAAGTACGGATGAATTTGTAAGCAGCGCAATAACGAGCAACAATTCAGTGCCGGTATGTGAAGGTTTGCAGAATTTGAAAGAACCGGAAGGAGGCTTATGAAGCTTTGCGTGATAATATCCCGTTGCCGAATCATAAGTAACCGGAATTCCCAATTTTCTCATTCCGTCTATAATTCTGTCGATCGGGCGGGCACCAATCCTACATCCTCCGGGATTCGGAATAAAACATTCGCCGAACTTCATAAGAAGCGGCGCAAAAAGCAGAAACGATACGCGTATTTTTGAGCCGTGAAGAAGATCTACCTTGTTGGTAGACAGATTTTCTCCGCTTACCGACACGGTTCCCGACTGGATAAATTCAGCTTTTCCGCCCAAGAGTTTAATCAAATGCATAAGTTCGATAACGTCGCTAATCCGCGGAATATTGTGCAGAATCACCTCACCTTGTAGCATAAGCGCGGAAATAATTACTTTCAGTGCTACGTTCTTTGCGCCCGAAAGCTCGATTTCACCTCCAAGTACGTTGCCGCCCTTAATCTTATATGCGTCCTCCATGTGTTCCGTATATCAATTGTTAAATAATGACGACTTCCTCCTGTAATACTATGCCGTATTTTTTTTTGACCGCGTTTTTGACATCCCGAATCAGTCGGGACAGATCCTTTTCGTTCCCGTCACCGTCGTTAAGTATGAAATTCGCATGTTTGTCCGAAACCGAATAACCGCCTATCCTGTATCCCTTCATTCCCGCCTGATCAATAAGAAACCCGGCGGACAGGGTAGGTAGCCGAAGCGCCTGTTTTTGTTCTTCGCCTATGTTCTTAAAAAAACAACCGCTTGAGTTTTTTCCGAAAGGCTGTGTTTTTTTACGATATTCGAATGCTTCGTTGGTCCGCTTTCTGAGAACCTTCGGACTCTGTTTTGCAAACCTGAATACTACATCAAGTATGACATCATGCGTTATCTGAATTATACTGAAGTCATATCCAAATTCAAAATAGTCCCGACCGACTTTTTTCTCCTTTCCCGAACCGTCAAGAATATAGGCGGCGGTCACCAAATCCCCCACATAGGATTCCGGCCGCGTCCATTTTGAATTCATGCATACTGCTCCTCCTATGGTGCCGGGTAATCCTTTATGATATTCCAGTCCGCCCAAACCCCGTTCAACCGTTTCATTGACAAGCCTCGGCATGGGATAACCGGACGAAATCATAATGTCCGCACGGACATCGTCTTCATACACCGTTTTTTTACTCATATAACTGTTCTTCACGACGATCATTCCCGTAATCAAAGACTTTGTCACCACTAGATTAGAACCCCCTCCCAGCAGAAGAAGCGGTATCGCGTAACGAAGAGATGCCTTTTTTATATTGATAAGATCCTGTCTTGTTTTCGCCTCAAAAAAAAGTGCGGCTTTACTTCTGGTTCTCAGCGTCAGATACGGAAAAAGTTCCGCCCGGGACACGATTCTGCCCGATCCAACAGTTTTTTCTATATCGTCTTTAATCATATGATGATCTTATTTTAATGAACCTCGGCCGCCCGATCAAGCATACCATAAGCATATTTACGCTCATGATATACAACGGATAAAGAGTTGCGTGTACGTTCCACGCGGAAACCGCAAAAAGATTGCATACGGCAGCCCCTACATTCATCGCGTAGAATACCCACGTTTCGGTTTTGGGATATCGGAATGTTTTGAGAAGAGCGGGAATCATGCCGATCGCATCCGCGGTAACCGACAAATATAGCGCCAGAGAGGCATCCCTGGTAATTTTCCAAAGGATGATTCCGGCCATCGCGCATATCAGACATATAATATCTGCACGGGACCATCCTCCCATGCCGTACGGAATACTTAATGCAAAAATAAATATCATCTGAACCGCGGAGGCTCCGGCCAACCATAAAGCTACCTTATCATGTTCAGCCAATAAAGAAACCGTACTGATCACCGTAATAACGAGCAGCACAAAAGATGTTGTTCTGTGCGGTCTTGTTTTTCCTTTCAGAATTGAAATAATGTACGGTAAAGGAGAAACCAGCGCAAGTACAGTACTGACAGTCAACAACGCCGTATTCATTGCATATATTATACAATTTATACGGCGGGTTGGGAACTGCCGTATACTTATCTCCACAAAATTCGTAGTCCGCTTTGCTCTTAATCAAGAGTTTTTACCTTCGCGGCATCAATAATCATTGTTTTTTCCTTGTAAACGTCTCCCGCGCCCATGGTAAACATGACTGTCTCAGGACCGATATACCGCAAAACATTTTCACGAAGAGTGGCCGTATTATGC
>JBJKRW010000104.1:0-10738 GCA_046704445.1 Microgenomates group bacterium | reverse complement strand
GGCTTTCCTTTTGTAGACAGCAATTGCATAAATCTTGTTTCAAATTCGTCTATTTTTTGCAGAGGAACTGTATCCAAAAGGCCTTTATTGACCGCCCAGATCAGAAAAATTTCCTGCGAGAGCGAATAAGGATTATTTTTTTTCTGTATCAGTATCTGCGTGAGCCTTGAGCCTCTGTTAAGAAATTTTCTTGTTTCTTCGTCCAGCTCGGATTCAAACTGGGAAAACGCAGCCATTTCACGGTATTGGGCAAGATCAAGTTTAAGCTTACCTGCAACCTTTTTCATGGCTTTTGTCTGAGCGCTGCCCCCGACTCTGGATACCGAAATTCCGACATTAATGGCGGGCCTTATACCCGCATTAAACAGATCCGTTTCCAGGAAAATCTGTCCGTCGGTAATAGATATAACGTTTGTGGGAATGTATGAGGAAACGTCGCCTTCGAGCGTTTCAATAATCGGAAGAGCGGTTATAGACCCTCCTCCGTATTTTTTATCCAAACGGCAGGAGCGCTCCAGCAACCGTGAATGAAGATAAAAGATATCGCCCGGATACGCTTCACGACCTGCCGGTTTCCTCAGAATCAGCGAAATTTGCCTGTACGCCCACGCATGTTTTGTCAAATCGTCAAAAATAATAAGCACATCTTTCCCTTTATCCATAAAAAATTCCGCGATTGCCATGGCCGAGTACGGTGCAAGATACTGCAAAGACGCGGCATCAGAAGCAGACGCACTTACTACTACCGTATAGTCGGATGCTTTGTTTTTACTCAAAAGCTCGATTACTCCCGCCATTTTGGAGTTTTTCTGGCCTATCCCGCAATATATACATACCATTTGCTCGCTTTTTTGATTGAGTATC
This sequence comes from Microgenomates group bacterium, assembly GCA_046704445.1. GTDB lineage: Bacteria > Patescibacteriota > Microgenomatia > UBA1406 > GWC2-37-13 > JBJKRW01. Next base: position 9,874 of record JBJKRW010000104.1, on the reverse strand, counting down.
GTATCCAAAGCGATTGTGGTTTTGCCTGTCCCTCTGTCTCCAATGATAAGTTCTCTTTGGCCTCTTCCAATAGGAACTAACGCGTCTATTGCTTTGATTCCCGTTTGTACGGGAACGGTAACCGATTTACGGTAAATGACGCCCGGAGCAATCTTCTCGACAGGATACGTTTTTTCTGAACTGATTTTTTTTCCGTTATCCAGCACATTCCCCAAAGGGTCAACCACTCTACCCAGCATTTCCTCGGATACCGGAATCGAAAGGGTATATCCCATTGCACGTGCCTGTTGACCGGCTTCAAGATCAAGATAATCTCCCAACACAATGACCCCCACCTGATCTTCAGTTAAATCAACCACATACCCCTTTACTCCGTTTTCAAACTCAATAAGTTCTCCGAATGCCACATTATCAAACCCGTACAATATGACTACCCCGTCTTTTATTTCACTGATAATTCCAATTTCCTCCGTTTTTATTTTGAGCTTGTTTGTACGCAGATCCTTTTCGATATCTTTTAAATACTGATCAATAACTTTCATAGGCGAGTTTGCGGAAATTATTTAACTGATTTTTAAGAGAAAGATCAAGAATTTTACTGTTGAATTTTATTATGAATCCACCCAAAACAGAAGTATCAACTTCGTTACGCAGCGAATATGACCTTAAAAATAAAAATTTCTTTTTAATTGAATCGAGCTCGGTCGTACTCATTTTATATGCGGATATAACCGTTGCACGTGTTTTTTCATCGGAAACCTTTGACACAAGATATTCCCTTAACTGAGCTTTTATTTTTGGATTAAGAGACATATTAGTCCTTCTTCGGAAGATCTTTCGGTAAATTTTTAATAATTTGCTGCGTCACCTTTTTTTGCATCTCCGGCGTAAGAAAATTTACCAAAGCCTTATTCACAACTACTAAACTTAGTTGACCGACCTGATTTTTTGTGTCTTTCAACATTTTTGCCCGTTCTTCTTCAATTTGGCGTCTTCCCCTGATGATAATAGCGTCCGCTTCTTTCTTCGCTTCAGAGGTGAGTTCATCCCTTAACTGCGCCGCCTCTGATTTTGCCGACTTTAACGCTTCATCAACTTCACTTTTCAGCTTGACTTTCATCTTCTCCTGCTGCTTTGCAAAGTCCTCCTCTTTTTTTTTGAGGTCGTTTAGTATTTTTTCTTTTTCCTTTTCTTTCTCGACTTCTATATGAAGAAATTTTGAAAAAGGCTTGGATACAAATCTTTTAAAAATGTAAAAAAACAAGGCAAAATTAATTGCTTGGGCAATCAATAATTTAACATCTATTCCTAGACTTTCCATAATCAAAAATTTCGCTATAAATTAGACAAATTTTAGGATCAGTGCTACAACGAGAACATAAATCGCCACTGCTTCGGCAAAGGCTATTGCCAGTATCATTGTTGTTCTCACCGTAGTTTCCGCCTCGGGATTTCTCCCTAAGGCTTCTACCGCCGAACTTCCTATTCTTCCTATTGCGGATGCCGGCCCATATACTCCAAAACCAATTGCAATAGCAACCGCAATAAGTTTCATCATCTCGACATTCATGCCCGGTCACCCCCTTATTAAGGTTTATACAAATTTTAATATCAAGGCGACAACAAGCGCGTAAATAGCAACTGCTTCTGCAAATGCGATTGCAAGGATCATGGTAGTTCGGATTGATGACTCAGCCTCAGGATTTCTTCCGAGTGCTTCAACTGCCTTACCGCCGATTATTCCTATTCCTATTCCCGGACCTAATGCGCCAAAACCAATTGCGAGCGCCGTAGCAATAAACTTAGCCGCATCAGCTGACATCTCAATTCACCTCCTTATATATTATAACTAATAAAATTAATGTTGTTTTGCAATTGCAACACTCAAGAACACCGCGCTTAACATGGCAAATACGAGCGCCTGGATAAAACCTACAAATATTTCAAGAAGCACGAACGGAAATGATGCGAGAACCGGTACTAAAAACGCAATGATCATAAGCAATACTTCACCGGCAAAAATATTCCCGAAAAGACGGAACGAGAATGAAATTACTTTAGAAAGCTCGGAAATTATCTCCAGAATTCCCGTAAAAAAAGCGATAGGGTTCGTAAAATTTAGGAACTTTTTGAAGTACCCTCTGAATCCGAGAAATTTGACACCGTAAACCTGGATGAGAAAAACGGAAATTATAGCCAAGGATAATGTGGAGTTCAAATCGGCATTATTCCCCCTCAAAATAGGTGCCATAACTGTTTTACCCGCTTCATGAATTCTGATCAGTACGCTTCCGACACCCGGCAATAAACCAAACCAGTTTTGAATAAGAATCACAAGAAAAAAAGAAGCCATCAGGGGAAAAAAATAGTCGGTGTTTTCTTTTAGCACCGACTTAAACAAATCATATATTCCCTTAATGATAAAATTCATGAAATAGAAATAACGGCTTTTTTGAGGTTTTTCAGAGTCAACGGAATATTTTACGCAGATGATCGAAAAAACAATAAAAACGATTGCGGAGAGTAAAAGCGAGTTGGTAATTCCTATACCGAATACGTCAAAAATCTTCTCGGCTTTTATGCTTATCTCGGGCATAATTATTCTAATTCCTTAACGATTTTCCACAAAATGTAAAACGAGCTAATTACCCCTACGGAAAGTAACAACAACAAAAAAAAGGGCTTTGTGTTGAATACTTTATCCAACCAATACCCTATAAAAAGCCCTATAAGTAGAGGGGTAATTAAATAATACCCCATATTAATGGATTTTGCAATAAGATATTTGCTTAATTCCTCTTTTTTTTGTTTCAGCATCTTTCCCTTAGTCGATTCGAGATCCATTGCCTTATCTACCTTATAGATATTTGGTTTCTTGGAATCAAAATCAACTCCCGTGAAGACCACCGGACTATCCCCGTTCTGAAAAAGCTTATTCTGAAGTTTTTTCCTTTTTTTTCTCAAAATGGCAAGCAAAATTTCTTTATCCATAGTTACTGTGGGATATGGACTCAAGATCAACTGCGTTTTCCATAATTATTCCTATTCTTCCGTCTCTGTCATTTACCTTACCTTTTAGCATTATTATTTTATTAATTTGGCAGATTTTTTTCAACTTGGCATATAACTTAGGAAATACGACAACTTCAATGTTTCCCGTTTCGTCATAGACTGTTATTATGGACATCTCCGAGTTGTCTTTCTTTGTTTTCAGCATTTTTCTTGCACTTACTATACCGGCTATAATAAGAGCTTTATTTGCGTCTTCGGCGGCAATTTCACCTATTTTTTTTGACGCTTTTTTTTCTATTATCGCGGTATATTTTAATAAGGGATTTTTACCGATCAAAAAGCCTATTACTTCACGTTCCATCTGGTAAAGTTCGTCTTCTTCGAACTCCGGAAGTAACTTAAACATGTCCTTCAGAAACGTTTTTCCCGAGGAATCGTCAAACAAGCCGAATTGACCTTTTTCAGTTTTGGCCTTCATTTGCTGGATATCTCTTAACGCATCTGGGTAATACATCAGAAGACTCGCCCTGTTTCCGTACATGGAAAACGCTGCGGATTTGATAAGACTTTCTACGGTTTTTTTGTTTACCTTCCTTAGATCCACCCTGTTAAGAAAATCTTTAAAACTTTGGAAGGGTCCTTTCTTTCTTGCTTCTATAATGGTTTCTATTGCCGCTTCTCCTACGTTTTTGATTGCGGATAAACCGAACCGGATTGCATTCCCCTCAATCGCAAAACCGTGAAACGATTTGTTTATGTCCGGAGGCAATACCTGAATATCCATCCGTTTGCATTCTTCGATTGCCTGAGACATCTTAATTTCTCGTTGCGGACCCGCTACCCCCTGTAATTCCGCAGTCAGAAGAGCGGTCATGAATTCTACCGGGTAATTCGCCTTGATATATGCCGTCCAATATGCGATAAGTCCGTATGAGGCGGAATGGGGTTTATTGAATCCGTACGCGGCAAATTTTTCCATAAAGTTGAAAATCTGTTCCGCAAGTTTACGCGTGTACCCTTTTTTCTCGCACCCGGTAATAAACTTAACCTTTTCCTTTTTCATAAGTTCCTTTTTCTTCTTTCCCATTGCCATACGTAAATTATCCGCTTCGCTCATAGAATAACCCGCAAGACTGTGGGCAATTTCCATAACCTGCTCCTGATACACCAGAATTCCGTAGGTTTCTTCGAGAATAGGTTTTAAATCGCGGTGTAGATATTTTATTTTTTTTGCATTCATTTTTCCCTCAAGAAAGGACGGGATAAGATCCATTGGTCCGGGTCGATACAAGGCTACCATGGCTGCAATATCCGTCATTTTTGTAGGTTTTAATTCTTTTGCAAGATGCCTCATTCCGCTCGACTCAAGCTGAAAGATCCCAACAGTGTTGCCGCTTGCGATTAAATCGTATGCCTTTTTATCGTTAAGCGGAACATGATGGATGTCGATCTTTTTTCCTTTAGTTTGTTCCACACATTCAAGCGCCTTCTCAATAATGGTAAGGTTTCTCAAACCGAGAAAATCCGCCTTGAGAAGACCCAAGGCATGATTATGAGATACGGCATTCAGATCCAGACAGTACATGTCGTACTGCGTAATTATTCTCCCTTCTTTAGTCTCTCTCTGCAAAGGAACGTATTCCGTAAGGTCCTTATCCGCAATAATTACTCCGGCCGCATGTACCGATGCATGACGGGGAAGACCTTCAACCTTACGCGCCACATCAAGTACCTTTTTGGTTTCCGGTTCCGTCTGATAGGCAAATTTAAGTTGGGCGGATTCTTCAAGAGCTTGCGCGATTGTCATGGAAAATCCCTGTTTACCCTGGGGAATCATCTTGGCCAATCTGTCTCCCTGGGAATAGGATAAGCCGAGCGCCCTCGCAACATCCCTTACAGCAAGACGCGCCTCCATGGTTCCGCATGAAATTATCTGAGCAACCTTGATTACTCCGTATTTATCCGTTACATACCGTAAATCTAGTTCTCGCCGTACATCGGAAAAATCAATATCTACGTCGGGCGGAGTAGGCCGTTCCGGATTTAAAAATCTTTCAAAAGGGAGATTGTATTCAAGCGGATTAATATCGGTAATACCGAGCACATATGCTACCAGCGAACCCGCCACCGACCCTCTTCCCGGACCGACTCCTACATTATGGGATTTTGCCCAGTTGACAAAATCCTGGACAACCAAAAAATAGGTAGCGTATCCCTTGTGAATAATGATATCAAGTTCATAGGAAAGCCGTTTGTCTATAAGTTGTCTATCATACCCGCCGGCTCTTTTTTTCCTCTCATCTACCAATTTACGGAGATATGATTCGACCGGTTCATTATTTGGAGTCGTATAATTGGGCAGAATCCACTTTCCGTAGGGTATCTCCACATTGCATTCTTCGGCGATCTTTAACGTGTTGTCCACCGCTTCGGGTAAGTCGATAAACAGACCTTTCATTTCTTCGGAGTTTTTAAAATAAAAATCAGGGACATCGTACATGGAAAGGGGTCTGTTTTTTTCAAGAATGGTCCGCTGGGTTTGAATACACAGCATGATCTCCTGCGCGTATGCGTCATCTTTGTCAAGATAATGCACATCATTAGTCGCGACAAGAGGTACGTCGAACCTTCTTGACAATGAAATTAAGGATTTATTCACCTTTTGCAGTTCTTCTATTTGCTGATGTCTTTGAATTTCGAGATAGAAGTCTTTTCCGAAAATATCCAGATACTTCTTTAACAGTTTCTCAGCCTCGGTTTCCTGATTCTCGAGGATAGCGTTCGGAATTTCCCCCTGCAGACAAGCCGAAAGCGCAATAATTCCTTCATGATGCTCTTTAAGAATGTCAAAGTCTATTCTGGGCTTATAATAAAAACCCTCAAGATGCGCTTTTGTCACAATTTTCATTAAATTTTTATATCCCGTAAGATTCTTTGCGAGCAGGACAAGATGGAATTGGTCTTTCTCAAGAGAACGTTGCTTATCGAAACGTGAATTCTTTGCTTTATACGTTTCTACACCTATAATAGGTTTTATGCCTGCCTCCTTTGCCTTGATAAAGAATTTGAAAGCTCCGTACAGCGCTCCGTGATCCGTAATCGCCACAGCCGGCATCTTATAGTCCCTGGCTCTGGCGACTAGATCCTCCAAACGGCACATGCCGTCAAGAAGTGAATACTCGGAATGCGTATGAAGATGGACAAATGACATAGATAAGTTTATAAAGTTATAAAGTTATAAAGTTCGTAAAGAATTGTAATAAAGATTTTTACTTTATCAACTTTAACAACTTTATGAACTGAAAACTTGTTATTGCAGTTTTTCTTTTAATTTAGCAATAACAAGTTTCGCGTCTGCTTTTCCTTTCATTTCTCTCATTACCTGGCCGACCAGATACATTAAGGCATTTTGCTTACCGTTTTTATAATCCGCTGCCACTTTCCCGTTTCTCTGTATAACCATTGTTATTGTTTCGTGAAGAACCGTCATGTCGGTGGATTTTGGCATTGAAAGACTTTTTGCCTTTGAAATAAATTCGTCAACCGGTAAATCAATATTTATTTTTTTATTGATAATAAGGTTGGCTACTGATTGCGCAGATAAGACGTCTTTCACGCCCGCAAGAACCCTTTCGAAATAATTGCTCATAACGACGTCACCGACAATCACTTTCGCGTCGGACTCTTTTATTTTTATTTTGCCGATATACCTGGCCAACCGATCGGAGGGAAGTTCGGGAACCGCTATGGAGTCGGTAAATTCTTTTTCAAAAACCATCGGCGGAATGTCCGGCTCTGGAAAATAACGGTAATCCTGAGCCTCCTCTTTTGTTCTCTGGGAATAGGTGGCTACTTTATTTTCGTCAAACCCTCTTGTCTCCTGAACCGGAACCTCGCCTTTATCCAAAATCTCCCTTTGACGTTCGATCTCATAATCAATCGCCTGTTTCACAAATCTGAAGGAATTGATATTTTTTACCTCAATTTTATAATTAGGCAAAGAAGTGGTTCCAATCATCCTAAGGGAAATATTAGGCTCCATCCTCATGGACCCTTTTTCCATATCGGCATCGGAAACATCCAAATACCTGATAATCAGATACAGTTCCTCAAGAAACTTTTTCACATCATCGCTATCGGTAAAATCGGGTTCGGTTACAATTTCAACAAGAGGAACCCCTGATCTGTTAAAATCAACCAGAGTGTCTCCTCCGGAATGTATCAACTTGCCGGTATCTTCTTCCTGATGAACACGGGTGATTCCGAATCTTTTGCCGTTCAACTCGACATAGCCTTTTACCGCTACCGGTTCATCATACTGGGAAATCTGATAGCCTTTCGGGAGATCCGGATAAAAATAATGTTTGCGGTCGAATTTTGATACTCTGTTGATTGTACAATGAAGGGCTTTTCCTATTTTTATACACCATTCAAGCGCTCTTTTGTTCGGAACGGGAAGCGCGCCAGGCAACCCTAAGCAAACCGGACAGGTATTCGTATTGGGATCTTTGCCGAAATACTCTGCCGAACATTGGCAAAACATCTTGGATTTTGTTTTGAGTTCGACATGAATCTCCATGCCGATTACCGGTTGATACTGCATAATCAATCTTTATATCGTAAAATTCCCTTTTTAATAACGTCGAAAAAATTTGTTTCTCTCTCAAACTGATACGCAAGATTAAGCAAAACATCTTCTTCAAAATAACGGCCGATTAATTGCATACCCACTGGAAGTTCTTTGCTGTCCAGTCCTACCGGAACGCTTATTGCGGGATAACCCGCCATGGCGGAAGGCTCCGTTAATACGTCCATTTGTTCTCCGAAAAACGGATATTTTTCGAATTCCCCCAACTTAAGGGCGGTAACGGGCATGGCCGGCGCAGCAATGACGTCTACATCTTTAAAATTTTTTTCGAAATCTTCAATGATGAGCGTACGGACTTTTTGGGCCTTTTTATAATATGCGTCGTAATATCCGTACGACAACGTATATGTTCCCAGCATTATGCGCCTCTTTGCTTCTTCGGCAAAAAAAGACCTGTCGTTTCCGTACCGAACCCCGTCATACCGGGAAAGATTTGACGACACCTCAGCCCTTTGAATAATGGTGTACACCGATATGGCATATTTAGGATGAAGTAGTGTTATTTTTTTTACCCTATGGCCCATCTTCTTAAACGTATCAATTGCGCGAATCACTTTTGATTTGACTTCCTCGGATGCAACTTCGAAATATTCTTCCGGAATACCGATCCTCAGACTTAGTTTATTCTTGAGTGATCCAAGATAATCTTTAACGGGTTTTTCGGATGATGTTGCATCGAACTGATCTTTTCCGGCGAGAATTCCAAGCATATATGCGGCATCTTCAACGCTTACACAGAGAGGACCGGGAGAATCCAAGGATGACCCCATTGCAATTACCCCGTATCTGGATACTCTTCCGTATGTCGGTTTTAATCCCACAATACCTGACCACGAAGCGGGACCTCTCAAAGAACCTGCGGTTTCGGTTCCGACCGCAACCGGGGCAAGATATGAAGATACTGCCGCTGCGGAACCCCCGGATGAACCTCCGGGACTTCTTGTTTTATCCCATGGATTTTTAGGCGCGCCATAATCCGAGGTTTCACTTGAAGATCCGTGACACCATGCATCCATATTTGTTTTTCCCAAAAAAACGAATCCGTTGGTGAGAAGCTTTTGGGTTACCGTTGATTCGTAAGGCGGAAAAAAGTTATCCAGCACTTTTGAAGCCGCAGTCGTCCTTATGTTTTTTGTACAGAATACGTCTTTAACTGCAATAGGTAACCCCGGATTACCTTCACGGCAGGTAGTCAGATATATGTTCAGTGATTTGTTATATCTGTCTATTCTCTTCCTGAAGTACAAGAATACTTCCTTAGCCGAAACTTGCTTTTTTGAAATCAGGCTACGAAGTTCTAAAACCGATTTTCCCAGTATATCCATAATTACATGATTCTTTTAACTACGAAGTAATTGCCTTTTTTGCTTTTGGCATTTTTAAGGGCGATTTCGCTTTTCAGCAACCGCTGATTTTTATCCCCGTCGACAAAAAACCTGTTGTCAGATTTTGTTGTTTGAGAAGTAGGATTTACTTTTTCCGTATTCAGCTCTTCAAGATTTTTTACGTATTCGACGGTTTTTTCCAGCTGATTCAAGTATTTTTCGATCTCTTTGTCCGAAAGTTGAAGTTTAGCAAGTTTAGCGAGATGTAAAATATCTTTTTTTTCCAGAATATTCTTATTTACCGGCTTAGTTTTTTTTGCCATTCCTTATTGTACCTTACTTTCTTATTGTTTTCCAGGCTAGGAAGAGATTATGTACCGAAAAAATCGCGAAGTCTGCCGATAAGCGTTCTTCTGTCTTCGGGTGAGGAAAACGAATGATTACCCGGCAGTTCAATATAACGGGATCCCAGCAACATCTTATATCCGTCCATATACTCGTTTCCGACCACATCGTCCTGCATAGGCTTGAATATTTTGAGAATTGTTTTTTTATCTAGAATCTTCATTAATTCCAAAGGCCGTAATTTTGAAATTTCCTTCCAAAATGAAGGACCTATCCGGGTTACCAATCCCGATGACCTTGGGAATAAACTCAATCCGTTCGTGTTCAATACAAATCCCGGCCGTACCTTGAATCGTAAAGGAAATTGTTCAAGAAGATAATCCATGTGAGAATTCGGAATACTCATGAGTGCAACTTTCCGTATGTCGTTCGGAGAAAGCAACAATGTAATAAACGTTCCCATGGACTGGGCCAGTATATTGATTTCTCCAGCGTAACGTTTCCTGCACCATTCAACGACGGACCTCAGATCTTCCGCACCTTT
>JBJKRW010000103.1:0-10813 GCA_046704445.1 Microgenomates group bacterium | reverse complement strand
GTGTACGATCGGCCGTACGACCGTTACCGACATCAACCTGGATACGACGTATAACGTCCCGATTACGGCGTTACACGTCATGCCGTTTACCGAATATGCGGTATTCGAACTTGGCGTAGATCATCCTCATGAAATGGAGCAGCACCTGGAGATTGTACATCCGCATATTGCCATTGTGACGGGAATCTCTCCCGTGCACACGGATGCCGAACACTTCGGAAGCCTCAACAATCTCATACGGGAAAAGCGCAAACTGGTTGAAGCGCTTCCCAAAACCGGAGTCGCCATTTTAAATTATGACGACATAAATGTCCGCGCAATGTCCACCCATACCCAGGCGCAAACTCTCTACTACGGATCGAGCGAAAAATATTGCGATGTGTGGGTAGATCCCTCTTCGATCCGACTTTCGCTTTCCGGTACCTCATTTACCTTGTATCAAAAAGGGGTAAAAGCCTCTTTCCGCATACGCACGCCGCTTATCGGCGCGCATCATGCGTATAATAGTATGGCTGCATTTTTGCTCTTTAATTACATAGACCGTACTCATGAACATACGGGATCGTTTGTCAGAACAATCGAACACGCACAATCGCTCGCAGGACGGATGAGCGTCGAAGAAGGACCCCTACAGACCCGTATTCTGAACGACTCACTCCGCGCAAACCCGGTTTCCACGGCTTTCGGACTCAAAACGTTTTCCTCAATACGGTACGACCGGGGAAGAAAAATAGCGGTCCTCGCGGAGATGGGAGAACTGCAGTTTCCCGAAGAAGAGCATAAAAAAATCGGCGAACTCATCGCGCAGCTACGGATTGATTTTGTCTTTTGTTTCGGAATCTTTCAGAAATCCGCGTACGATGCGGCCATACAAAAAGGATTCCCGAAAAACCGGATCTTCTGGTCCGCAAACGTCATCGGAGCGGCACAGAACCTTAAGACCATAGTCAAATCCGGGGATCTTCTCTACGTAAAAGGCTCTCTCCTCAGACACACCGAACGAATTCTGCTCATCCTCGAGGGAAAAACAGTCGGATGCGATGCGATAGTCTGTCCCTTTTACCATCACTGCACCAAATGCCAATATCTTATTCCCGGCTACCACCCCTAACCCCTTTCACCTGCGAGGTGCAAAGTGGAGCGGTGGAATAGTCCGGATAACAACGAATTTGGCTGATTTGAGTTATGAATAAATATAAAGAAATTCTCAGACTCAGTGTGCTTCAGTATTTTGTATACCGGCTCAATTTTGTGCTTTGGCGGATACGAAATATTTTCAGCCTTATATTTCTTTACTATCTCTGGACGGCGGTATTTTTAGCCGGCCATTCAACGGTATTTTCATATTCCTCTGCCGAACTTATGAGCTACATCTTCATTATGAATGTGCTGAATGCGGTAGTACTGGGAACAAGAACCTCCGACGTATCCGCGGAAATTCTGAACGGAAATCTTTCCAATTACCTTTTGCGCCCTTTTGCGTTTTTCAAGTATGTCCTGACAAAGGAAATGGTTGATAAGGGAATAAATCTCGTAAGCGCGGTTTTCGAATCTTTGGTATTTTTCTGGATAGTCCATCCGTCCTTTTATATACCGCATGATCCTGTTAATTATGTGTTCATGATTCTAGCACTTTCGGTCGGACTGCTCCTTGCATTCTTCATTTCCCTCACATTATCGTTTGTTGCCTTTTGGTCAACCGAAGTGTGGGCTCCAAGATTCGTGTATATTACGCTGATATCTCTTATTGCAGGCACGCTTTTTCCCCTGGATATTCTGCCGAACACCGTGTATAAGTTGCTGTTTTTTACGCCGTTTCCGTATCTTCTGTACGTACCGGTCAAACTTTATCTCGGTACACTGTCCATGTCTCCCTACCTTTCCATTGCATCGGGTGCGTTATGGGCGTTTCTTTCTTATCAGATTGCACGGTATATCTGGTTAAAAGGACTCAAAACCTATTCGGCATACGGAAAATAACTATGAAAAAAAATATACGCATATTCCTGCTTTATACCTATTACAGCATGAAAACGCAGTTTCAGCACCGCGCAAGCGCGTTGTCCTTTCTCCTGGGAAAAATCCTTAAGTTTACTTTGTATCTTTTTTTTCTGTACGCGCTGGTAACTCACACCAAACTTCTGGCCGGGTATACAGTTTCCCAGTCTCTGGTTTTTTTTCTCACATTCAATTTCATGGACAGCGCCGTACAGATGCTTTTCAGGGAAGTCTATCGCTTTAAACCGCTTGTCGTAAACGGCGAGCTCGACGGGGTTTTGACCAAACCCTATCATCCCTTTCTCAAAGTTCTTTTCGGAGGAGTGGATTCTCTCGACGTAATCATGACTCTTCCTTACCTCCTGATACTCGCATACGTCATCTGGTCCGGCAAAGGGTATTCGCCCCTGCATCTTTTTTTCTATTTCATACTTCTGATCAACGGCTTTATTCTTGCCGCAGGCTTTCATATCCTGATACTGGCCATGACCGTTTTCACCGAGGAAGTCGATCATTTTATCATGTTATACCGGGATGCAACCAGAATGGTGGCGTTTCCCATAGATATCTACCGGGGACCGGTTCACGCGTTCCTTATGTTTATAATTCCGGTCGGAATCATGATGGCCGTACCGGTAAAGTCCCTGTTCGGAACCCTCTCCACAGGGGTATTGTTTGCCAGCATCGCAATCAGCCTTGTATTTTTCTTCGGATCGTTATATGTATGGAAAATAGCACTTAAGAAATATCAAAGCGCCGGCAGTTAACATTTTCCGATTTAGTAAACCTGTATCATTACAAACTTTATATACTTACCCTATGATCACCGTAGACAAATTGACAAAGATTTATCGCACACCGGAAATGCAGACTGGCGTACTGCAACGCATTTTCGCAAGAACATATGTCCAGCATACGGCAATAAACCGCCTCTCGTTTGACATAGGAGCCGACGAGCTCGTCGGATTTATCGGTCCGAACGGAGCGGGAAAAACCACTACTCTAAAGATTCTTTCCGGGATCCTATATCCCACCTCGGGATTCGCCCAGGTGCTCGGATTTACTCCCTTTGACAAAAAACCCGAATTTCTCAAGCAGATTTCCTTTGTGATGGGCCAGAAGAATCAGCTCGTATGGGAACTTCCTCCGACCGACTCGTTTAGGCTGAACAAAGAAATATATGAAGTTGACGACCGTACGTTTCGGGAAACGGTGGGCGAACTTGTCGAACGCCTTGACTGCAAGGATTTCATCAACCGTCCGGTCAAAACGCTTTCGCTTGGTCAGCGCATGAAGGCCGAACTTATCAACTCCCTTCTGTACCGGCCGAAAATTCTTTTTCTCGACGAACCCACCATCGGGCTCGACATATTCGCGCAAACCTCGATAATCGATTTTATCAAACAATATCAGTCCGATTACCACGCCACGATTATCCTTACCTCCCACTACATGCAGGACGTCGAACGTCTGGCAAAACGCGTCATCATGATCGACAGAGGATCAATCGTGTACGACGGCGACTTCCGCAACCTGGTACAGACATATTCCCAGGAAAAAACCGTATACGTCACATTGCAGAAACCACTCCCGAAAAATTTCGAACTGCCCGAATATCATGTCAGCTATCAGTATCCGGTACTGAAACTGAAAATAAAAAAACAGGATATCAATCATGTGCTTTCGCTTATTTTGAAACACGCGGAGTTTTCTGACATTACCGTGGAAAACGAACGCATCGAAGAAATCGTGAAAAAAAAATTCGGCGATACGCACACAAACAGATAACCTTACCTCGCCCCGGTCGGAGATGCCTGCGGCGGATGTCTGTTCCAGAAATCCGATACGCGTACCCGATCCAATTCCGTACTGGACAAACCGTATATTCCCGTCATAACATACCTTAATGCGTCCAGGGTTTCTTTTGTCCCGTCCGTATTCTGCCGCAAAAGAAACTCGGTTACCCCCCTGTCATTGACGTTCATCCGGGAAAACTTATATATATCGTCCCAGCTCAAAAACGGCACGCGCAACACTGCGCGCGCTTTTTTAGGATCATTAATTCTGTTTTGAAGAAACAACACTTCACATGCGTGTTGATAACACCCGTTGTAGCTCGGCTTGTAAAAAAGAACGTCGCGACTGTCTGGGTCCTGCAAAATGTTAACCCGAAGGACATCGTCCCCGATTCCTTTTCCTTTCGGAAATGCGGCAAGCGCCACATACTGATAGGGAGACTTTGGTTTTTCTCTGAAACGCGCAAGCACCATTCTTATCATATTTTCGGCTTCGGGAGTCTGATCGATGAATTGCTTCATATCCCATACCAACGCCGCCTCTCTTTGCATTACTTGAACAATTTGTTTATCTTCAAAAAAACTCAAAATATCTTCCGGTTTTTTTGGGGTTGTGGCCTCCATGTCAAATAACCAACCCATGACGCTATCTGTACAGGAAACTGCCGCAGCATGATATTGCAGAAACCGGGCAAGAGAATCCGCAGTAATGACTTTTTGTGTCGCCATCACTTGCGCTTGCTGCATCATATCCGTTTTGAGTTTTGTTCTCAAATCTACAGAAGGAGAAACGACGTCGGTAAGATCAAGTATCGGAGGCTCTCCTTTTTCATCCGGCATATTTCGAGTATATCATATCCAAAATACGTCCGGAAAACTCATGCGGTCATTTTCTCAACTTTTGATAAATCCGGATCACCGGATGGTCAAACACACTCCAGGTTTCTTCCGCATACTCGTCCGGAAAACTTACATGAAAATTGAAAATTGAAAATTCCATATTAATCCGGGGATACGAACTGAATTCCGCAACCTTCCTGAACCCGAGTTCTCCGGAAAACAGCCGCCCGTAATATGAGTTCAGCAAAGGATACAGGGAATCCAACATCCGGCACCTGTCAGTATCATAACCCGCAAAATAGGATGAAACCGTTCCCTTATCAGGATCGGAAACACACGTCATGTTCGCCCAGATCCTTCGCGACGGTACCATGATATAATCAGCCATCGCCAAGCTCTGTGATAGATCGTTTTGTAACGCGGCATTTTCGTCCAGATGATAAAAATCAAACGGAATCACGCGGTACCCCTTAAGCTCCGGCATTCCGGAAACAGTCGGCAATGGCAGGTCAACCGAGTTGGCGGTTTCCGAAAGAATGATGCTTTCCGGAGGAATGTGACGGTATATCCATTGAGAAGCCTGAAACCGGACATCGGAATTTTGATAAATTGACAGGTATGCGGCGCCGGGAACAACAAGGATAACAATACCCGCGCACAGAACAAAACCCGATACAAAACGGGGAACATATCCATATAACCGATCATGAAGGGTACATAAAAACAATAGAGCAAAAATGAGCATCAGGGGAAACGCGGGCGCCATAAATCTCGTCCATTTCGCAAACAAAAACGAGCCGGGCAAAAAATAAAGAATCAGCGCATACCGAAGCATGTTGATTTTTTCCGATTTCCACGAAAGACCGAAAAAACCCACTACCGCAAGAATAAATACCGGCAAACCCAATGCGTACGGAAAAATGCGGACAATCTGGAAAAGAATAGGAATGGTAAAGGCAAACTGGCGGGTATAAAATACCCGGATTGTTCCCAACGCAACGCCGGATTCATACTGCAAAGAGCTCATAAAGGAATCCGGGTTGAGAATATTGTGCGGAGACATTAACACGGAGAATCCGGCCGCCGCCAGAAAGAACAGGGATATCTGCCAAAACCTGTTTTGTATCCCGGAAATCCCCATCCTAAGACTCCCGGAAGATCCCTTCCTTACTCTGTATCCGCGCATCAACTCCCGTAGGTTTTTCGTAATAATGACTCCCAGAGGTAGAAGCAGAAACAGAAACGACGAAACCTTGACCGCAATTGCGGCCCCGCTCACGAATCCGAGAAAAATACCCATGCGGATTTGCCCGGTCCTGTTTCCTTCCGGATATGCGAGACAACCGTACACGAGAAGGGAATATGCAAGCATCAACAGCGATTCAGTCGTACCGAAATGGGCAAACTGAATGAAAAACGGAGAAAAAATAATGAGAATAAAGGAAACGGGAGAATAGAAAAAAAGACTTTTTTGATTTTTGCGGTTGGGAAGAACCGTACGGATAATCGCAAGAAGTACAAACGCGGTCACGACCGACGCAATGGCCGAAATGATCCGCAACGCCATAACTGCCTCCGAAAAATTAATTGGAGTTCCCGTCGTACCCGTAATAAAATGAAACGCCTGTATGCCGAAATATCCCAAGTACAGAGGAAGCTGACCGTACGCAAAAAAATGAGGATTCAGACATTCCGTTACCGTCGAAAGTCTGAAGTTGAAAAATGAAATCCCGCAGTGCAGTTGCTGCAGGGCATTTGCCATGTTCCGCTCGTCTGGATGCATGGGATAGGGGAGTCCCCAATCAAAATGTACAAATCTGGTATACACAAGCAGTCCGGTCATCAACATCAACAAGAAAATAAACGGCAGGGAACGGCCAACAATCAACCGGCTAATTCCCGCGTGTTTCCTGTTGCTTTTTCCCATGGTTCATATTATACTTTTTCCGGTAAGAGTTATGGGAACGCGTTAAAAACCCATAATGACCATTATGTCACAATACGAATTTACGTTTTTGATGAACGAAGAGACGGAACTTTCCGCACTCGAACAAACCGCAAAAGATTCCGGCATTAAAATCATATCCCGGGATAAGTGGGGCAAAAAAACTCTTGCGTTTCCGATTAAAAAAAATCCGTCTGCGGTATTCTATCAATGGGTATTGGAAACCGACGGCAAAAATGTGAAACCATTCAAACAAAAATTGAATTTCAACGATAAAATATTGCGTTATCTGTTACTCGTCAAGGATTAAACACATGGCCAGCAGATCATTGAACCGAATTGTGTTAATCGGAAACCTTACCAGGGATCCGGAGTTGAAATATACCCCAAACGGTACCGCGGTCTGCACGTTTGGCGTAGCGACAAATCGCTCATGGACCACGGCGGACGGACAGACAAAAGAAGAAACGCAATATCACCGCATCGTAGCCTGGCAGAAACTTGCCGAACTGTGCGGAAAACTTTTAAGCAAAGGAAGAAAAGTGTTTCTTGAAGGACGAATGACATACCGGACATTTGCCGGCCGCGACGGACAGCAGAGGACCATTGCGGAAATCGTGCTGGATGATTTTATCGTATTCGGCGACGGAAAACGGGCCGTTGACGAAAAAGAGGAAACGCCCGCAACGGCAACCGTCACATCGGGCCAGGACGAGGAAATCCCGATTCCGGAAGACGAATTAAGCGCTAAATCCAAAAAAACGGAAACAAAAGCATCCAAAACAAAAAAAGAACCGGAGGAAAAAGAAGAGGTAAATCCCGATGACATACCGTTTTAATTACTGAATTTGATCTTTACCGACTTTATAAACTTTAAACTTTATTAACTTTATACACTAAAATCTATGGCATGTTTTTTTTGTCAGTACAAAATGGAGCCGAGCTTCAAGGATACGGATAATCTCGAGAAATTCCTTTCCCCTCGTAAAAAAATCCTCAACAGGGAAATTACCTCAACCTGCGCAAAACACCAGCGCAAGATTACCAAACAGATCAAATACGCCCGCTACCTCGGATTGTTGCCCTACGTTTCTTATCAGGGTTCCCGATAACAGGCTTCCGTTCAGTAAATTCATGTGCACTTGCAATTTACATCTATGCATTCTTGATATAATGGACATATGGTCATCGCATATGCAGTGCCGAAAGACGCAAAAATATTGGTTAAAGCAAATCAGAAAATAGATTTTTCCACCGCGTTGTTCGATGAATCGACCCATGAGGAAATCGACCTTCGCCTCGCGGAACATCTGCACATTCCCTCTTCCAAAATATTCCAGTATCTCAAAAAATTTGTCGGCGAGGAAGTGCATAAAGGAGACGTGATCGCGGCGAAAAAGGGAGTGTTTTCCCAGAACGTCATTACCAGCGAATACTCGGGTATCGTGAAGGAAATAAATCACGCAGAAGGCGTGATGAGAATCAGGGTGCAGTCGGAGCGGTCTCAAGTGCAGTACGCCCCGTTTACGGGGGAAGTGCAGAGCGTCGCAAAAAATATCATATCGGTAAAAGTAAAGGAAGGAAAAGAATTTCCTTTAAAACGTGCCTCATCCACGTTCGGAGCAAAAACCTGTTACCTCAGGGACTCGCAGAGTTCGTCATTCGAACCCGAACATATAGATCGGTCAATAGTGGTATCCGAGCATATCAACGCATACCTTCTTACGAAATTTGAGGTACTCGGCGCAAAAGGGTTTGTCACGACGAACTCCCTGCCCGAAGAATACGAACATTCCGCACAGATCAAAAATCTGGACGACGTGGAAAAGATTTTCGGGTTACAATTTCCTTATTGTTTTATAGACAAGAATAGGAGTACAATAGTTTTTTACTCGTTACAGGGGAACCATAAAGAAAATGAAACAAACACGACCGGACACTCATAATACTTTTTATATTTCAAACCTATGAATGTGCATAAACTGACAAATATTCTGCTTGCCGCTTCTGTTGCCATACTGGTATTCGGATCGGGATACAAATTGGGCCAGTACAAAACCGCAAATACGGTTCTTAATCAACCGAACTACAATATCACCAATTCCAAACCGGACAATCCCGCGCTCAAGAATCTTGATTTCAGCCTGTTCTGGCAAACGTGGGATGAGGTTCAGCAGAAATTTGTCGACAAAAAGAAACTCGATCCCAAAGTCATGTATTACGGCGCGATCAAGGGAATGGTGGCGTCACTCAACGACCCGTATACTTTTTTTCTCACACCCGACGAAAACAAACAGTCAAAAGCCGATCTCGGAGGAAATTTTGACGGGATAGGCGCGCAGCTTGGACTCAAGGATAATCAGATTATCATTGTCGCGCCGCTCAAGGATTCTCCCGCAATGAAAGCGGGCGTAAAATCAGGAGACATCATCACGAAGGTCGACGGCAATTCGACCAAAGGATGGACGTTGACACAGGCGGTCAATAAAATACGCGGAAAAAAAGGCACCAAAGTGGTGCTTACCCTTTCCAGAAACGGAAAAGAAATCGACACCCCGATTATCCGTGACGAAATTCACGTGAACTCGGTTGATCTGAGTTTCGACCAACCGCTTAACTGTAAAACAAATTGCAGTACGGTTGCATATCTAAAATTGAATCAGTTCGGCGACAATACGAACGCGGAATGGGACAAGGCGGTTGCGCAGATTCAGGATAAATGGAACAAAAAAGAAATTAAGGGAATGGTTCTCGATTTGCGGGACAATCCGGGAGGATTTTTGGAAAGCGCGGTATATCTCGCTTCGGATTTTCTGCCGATAGGAAAAACAGTCGTCAAACAGGAATCGACGACAGGCGATAACCATGATTACAGAGTATTGCGGATCGGACGGCTGCTCAACATACCGCTGGTCATACTGATCAATCAGGGATCCGCATCGGCATCCGAAATCTTATCCGGGGCCCTGAGAGATTATAACCGGGCAAAACTCATTGGAGAAAAAAGTTTCGGAAAAGGATCCGTGCAGGAAGCCTTGGATTTATCTCAAGGGGCGGGATTGCACGTAACCGTCGCAAAATGGATTCTGCCGAACGGCGACTGGATAAACGGAAAAGGAATTGAACCGGACATCAAAGTAAGCAATACCGTAAAAGAAGGAAATACAATTACCAGACAAACCGATACGCAGCTGGAAACCGCAATCGATACCGTGCTCAAATAATCACACAAAAATTTCAGTTTTTTTTCAGTTACGCATTTTAAAACACACGTATGAAAAAGATACTTTTTTTACTTGCAGCCTTGGTCATTATTATCGCATTCGGTCAATCGGCACATCTGCTTCCGCAGCTTAATTTCGGAAACCTCAGCCTTCCGTCACAACAGACAAATACTCAGCAGCCTTCCCAAAAACAGGTAGTGGTATACGAAGAATCCGTCATTACAAAAGTAGTCAAACAATCATTGCCCTCCGTGGTAACCGTCGGCATATCAACCACCACGACATCCGGGGGAGGACTGCAATTTAATCCCTTTGATCCTTTTAATCCGTTCCAGCAAATTCCGCAGACACAGCAAAAAGTCGATCAGAATATAGGAAGCGGATTTATCGTTTCAAAAGACGGACTCATCATCACCAACAAACACGTCGTATCCGATACGACCGCCACGTACAAAGTACTTACCAACGACAACAAAACCTATCCGGTTGAGAAAATTTACCGTGACCCCCTCAACGATCTCGCCATACTGAAAATTAACGCGACGGGGCTCACGCCGCTTGCACTTGGCGATTCATCCCATCTTGAACTGGGCCAGCTCGTAATCGCCATCGGGACACCGCTTGGAGAATTCAGGAATTCCGTAACACACGGAATCATTTCGGGATTGGGCCGCGGGATAACCGCAGGCTCGCCATACGAAGGCTACGTGGAAAAACTCGACAATGTCATCCAGACCGATGCGGCAATAAGTCCGGGGAATTCGGGCGGACCTCTGTTAGACTCATCCGGTCAGGTCATCGGCATTAATACCGCCATTGCTCAGGGCGGACAGAATATCGGATTTGCCATCCCCGTTAACGTGATCAAAGACGTAATCAACAATTTCCAGAAAAACGGAGGAAGCTTTGAAACCGCTTACCTGGGAGTCAGATATAAAATGATCGATAAACAAACCGCGATTCTCAATGACGTAGTCCAGGGAGCGTACGTAGTTGACGTGGTACAGGGC
>JBJKRW010000102.1:0-12754 GCA_046704445.1 Microgenomates group bacterium | reverse complement strand
TGATCCTCGTTTGGTTTTGTTATCAGTCGGTCAGACATCCCAAGTTCAGGATTATTGCGTTTTCCATGGTCTGTTTTATGATCGTATATCTTATGTATCCGGGCGGAGTGGTAGCATACTTCATGCTTGGATTTTTTGCGCTGTTTGCTATCGCGGCCGGCGTATTTTTTGAAAAACTGCCGTATATCATATCCGTTCCGTTCATATGCATATTCCTTCTCGTTAACGCCTATTCCCTTGTCACACTTCAGCAGGCTCAATTCGGGCTCGCAACCCGCGAAACGCTTATCAAGGATATCATGCCTAATCTCCACGGACAGTCGTTTTATCTTGAAACACGAACAACCGACGGCCGGAGATATCACTCGGCAGGCGGTTGGAGATATCTGTTCAACGCATACGGCAGAACTCCCGCACAAAGTCATGCGGATATGTTTTTCGGATGGATTTATCCCGATGAAATTTCCAAGACAAAACCCGTCATGAGGGTCATCGTATCCGAATACAAAACCAAGGTAATGCAACCCGTCCTGTGGCAGGGGCATGAAGGGGTATATTACGCATATATCGTGAAAAACTGAGATGAAACATACAAAAAAAACAGGGATCGGAACAAAAAAAATTCTTACTCCGTTTAACGTCGGCCTGTTCCTGCTGTTTGCCGTCATTGCCGTGTTACGGTTCTGGAACATAGGAAAACTGTTTTTTTTCGGAATTGACGAAGAATATTCTTCTCTTCTTGCCAAAACCATTATTGAACATTTCCATATCCTTTGGATCGGATTATCCGCCGCAAATACCGGGTATTACATAGGCCCGGGGATGATTTACGTACATGCATTCCTGCTCCGTCTGTCCGGGCTCGATCCGCAAATTCTCGCATACGCCGCATCAACGATCGGAGTAGTGAATGCAGCGGTATTGTATCTTGTCGGCAAAACCTATTTCGGCAAAAAAACCGCATGGATCGCAACCGCAATCTATTCTCTTTCATGGTTTACCGTTTCCTATGACCGCCGTTTCTGGAATTCCAGCATGATCCCTCTCGCCGTACTTCTCATGTTTACCGCTCTGGCACGGACATACAAAAATCCGCGCTGGCTTATTGCGGTATTCATGCTTCTGGGGCTTTTTTTCCACATTCATGCGTCGCTTTTTATTTTCATCCCGGTTATTATCGCATGCCTGATACTGTTCCGGAAGAAAAAAATAAAATTCGACGCGGTGACCGTAATCGGATCCGCGATCGGTTTTCTCGTGTTTTATTTTCCGCTTATCGTCTTTGACCTCGTACATAATTTCGACAACCTCAAAACGCCGCTTCGCATGATTGCGTCGTTCGGCAAAAGCGGGGGAGGGGGGAATCTGCTTCTCCAGCACGCACAAGTACTTTTATCCACATTCAACACATTTTGGATCGGACAGGATAACGGAATACTCATACAGATTGTCTTCATTCTTCTTTCGCTCGGAATTATCGGTCTTTTTATCCGCAAAAAACAAACCGACGCCGGACAAATACTGTCGGTCATCGCGCTTGCATATCTTATTATGTTTGTCGTATATCCGGGAAAAATTCTCGATTATTATTTCATCGGATTTTTTCCCTTTTTTGCGATTATGGTAGGGAATACGTTTGAAAAAATTCCCGGCAAAATACTTATTCCGTACGGATTTATCATCGCAATGTACGTATGTGCGATAATGATCAGTCAACCTGTCAATCAGGGATTAACCGCCAAAAAGGTTTTGATTTCTCGCGTGATGGAAAAACTCGGCAACCGCTCATACGAACTGAATACCACGCATGACTACCTGTATTTTGGCGGCTGGCGTTATCTTTTTTCGGCATATGGCAGAACTCCCGCAAAAAGCCAGGCCGATTCGATGTTCGGGTGGATTTATCAAAAAGAAATTTCGGATTCAAAACCTCAGGCAACCGTGATTGTTTCGGACAGCCCCATCAAAACCGGCAAAAACACCATAGAAGTTCATTCGGGAATCTATTATGCGGAGATCAAGAAAGACTAACGAATCTAAAAGCGCAAAAAAAAGAACAAAGGACAATCCTGGAAAACAGTCTTTTTTAATCCTGAATTCCGTCATTTACCGGATTTCGAGACCCGGAATTCAACCCGTACATATTCTATTGCTGAGTGTAGTGGGGATAATCATTTTGCAGCTTCATAATCTAAGCCTTTTCCCGCTTTTGAGGGGATTTGATGCGGCCGATCATGCCAATTATGTCAGGATATTAAAAACCGGACACATCATCCCGCTGGCAAACCAGGGATGGGAATTGTATCAGCCCCCGCTTTTTTACCTGCTTTCCTCCCTTCTTTCCGGCCCGGGACAGATCCGCTATTTCGTGCTTTCCGTGTGGCTTTTATCCGTTATTTTCGGTTATTATTTTTTCAGGAAACTGTTCGGAAAGTCCCTGTTGGCGTTATCCGGAGTAATATTTTCCGCGTGTTTGCCCGTAGTTATCTATCTGACCCCCACGATTAGTAACGAGTTATTTTCCGGATTCATGATTGGGTTTGCGCTCATGTATTATGTCCTGTACAACCGCCGGCTTTCCCTGTATGACGGGTTTATTGCAGGCGGATTGCTGGGACTTGCGCTTTTGTCCAAAATGACGGCTGCCGTTCTTCTTGTTTCAGTCATCGCGGATCAGATTATCACGCACAGACACAAACTTACCGTTGCCCTGAAAAATCTTGCCGTTCCCGTATTAATGGTGATTCTTATCAGCGGCTGGTTTTATGCCAGAAACATTCTGGAGTTCCATAATCCGTTTGTCGCTTCAACCGACTTTGCAAGATACGCAATCCGTCAATCGCCCGGGGACCGGACTCCCGGATTTTATTTTGACATAAGCGCCCTTACGAAACTGAATATGTTCGGGGCACAGCACTATTCATTTGCCGGAGGAACGATATTTTCATGGATATTTGACGGCCACAATGTCATAATTCCCGTACAGCCGTTCTCAAAAGCGGGAGCCGCGCTTATTCTGATCTCCCTGCCGCTTTTTGTCCTATTGTTAACCGGATATTACCTGGAGCTAAGGGAAAAACCGGCAAAACGCCATTTCATACTGCTTCTTTTTCCGGCATTATTACTGATCAGTTACATTGGCTATACGCTCAAATTTCCTTTTTATTCCGCGGTCAAAGGTTCGTATTTGGTTAGTGGGATTATCCCGTTTTCCTATTTTATTCTGAAGGCATTTGCATCCCGGAAGAAATTTCTTTTGATCTCGACGGGTTACGCGGTCTTTTTCGCGATTCTTGTCATAAAAAATTTCTGGATTTTGCCGGGATGGTATCATTAGATATGCACACTATTACTGCGGTTATTCCCGCCAAAAACGAGGAGACAAATATTGAGCGCTGTATCAAAAGCGTCAAATGGTGTGACCGGATACTTGTCCTCTGGATGGGAAACGACAAAACCGGCGCAATCGCAAAAAAACTGGGTGCCGAGGTGGTGATAAAAAACAGATCCGGAAAAGACGATTTTGTACTGGTTCAGAAAAACATAAACTGGGCAATAGACCACTGTACAACCGACTGGATTCTCCGGATCGACGCGGACGAAGCGGTCACGCCAGATCTGCAAAAAGAGATACAAAAGATATTGGATACCGAAAACCCGGATAAAAAAACGGATGCGGTGGCGTACGGAATCCCGAGAGCTCAGTATTTCATGGGAAAATTTCTCAGGGGAGGGGATTGGGCATATGACAGACTGGTAAGGCTTTTCCGTCCAAAATACTGCAGATATGAACCGCTGGTTGCGGTCCATGAACAGTTCAGGGTACACGGCACGGTAGGATATGTACAAAACCGGCTTCTGCATTATTCCCATCCGAAATTAATGGACGCGGTTCATAAATTCCGCAAATATACCGATGTAGAGATTCACGATCTTTCCCTATCAAAACCCAGAGCATTTTGGAATATGCTGTTTCAGCCTCCGTATGTATTTCTCCGATGGATGATCTGGCACAAGGGGTTCAGAGACGGCTGGCGGGGCCTGGTTGCCGGCGCGATGAGAGGATGGTACGAATGGCTATTGTATTCAAAGTATCTTTTCGGAATAAAGAGATAATTTATTGAATTTTTATTATCTGACCGGCCCGATCATGTTCGATTATCGCTTATACACGACTGCAATAAACCGTAAATAAATTATAGTTGAACTTATTACCGTTATTTGTTTAAATTAATTCACTATGATCACCGACGCAGATATAGTCAAATTAAAATCAATTTTTGCCACAAAGGAGGACTTGAAAGGATTTGCTGCAAAAAAAGACTTAAACCGCTTCGCAACAAAAGATGATTTGAGGCGCTTCGCCACGAAAGAAGATTTGAAGCGTTTTGCCACGAAAGATGATTTAAGACGTTTTGCCACGAAAAAAGAAGTACATATACTGTTGAGGAAAGAGTTGAAAAAATACGCAACCAGAGAAGAGATAAAACAGTGGTTTGACGAAGCCTTTGAGTTTATGAGCGAAGGATTCAAACGAATGGATGACGCAATAGCTCAGCTCAAAACTCATGACGAGATTATCGGCAATCATGAACGCCGGCTGGACAGATTGGAAGACTCTACCCTTTCTTAAAGGGTATAATTGACATATGCTGTATATTTTACTTGCTCTTTTTTCCTACACGGGAACTGTTCTTGTTGCCACGTATGCGTCAAGACATCTTGATATCATACTTGTCACCGCAATCGAAAACGTTGTTACGGTTGTTATTCCGGTCATCTTGGCTATTCCTATTTTGCAGCATCAGTCTGCGCCTGCACACAGGAACGGAATTATTGCGGCGATAACTGCGGGACTATTGCTTACGTTATTTACTTTGGCAATCAATAAAAGCTATGCGCAGAATAAAGTCGGCATTGTGCTTCCGATCATCTTGGGCGGCTCCATCTTTCTCTCCACACTCCTCAGCTATTTCCTGTTCAAGGAAAAAGTAAGTTTTCTGCAGTCCGTCGGATTATTCTTCCTCGGAGTAGGATTCGTCATCATCACCTATGCGCGTTGGGTAGGGAAGTAAGTTTCCGCTTGAGAAGAATATATGCGTCAAGAAGCTTTTCCGCATATATCAGTCTTTTGGATTTTGTACTCATTAGGTTTTTTTGGTTAAACCCCGATTCCAATTCTTTTCGGCTTTTTTCAGGAATATATATCGACGACTTATAAAAATAATTACGCGCGTCAACAATATTGCCTTTCGCAAGAGAAAACGCTGCTCTATAACAATTTCCCATCGCATCCGCTTTTTTACTGTTTTTTAGTTCTTCCATAATGAACCAAAGAATTTTCTGACTACCCGAACAAATAAGTTCCTGCGTTTCGGATCCAAAATCTCCATGGAATTGTTCTCCAGTCGTGGTCTTAAGTTGAGCACTGCTATCGTGTCTATTTCTTTTTTATTCAAATCAATTCCTCCTCCCCAAATATTATTTTGTTTGCTGCCGTTACGTAACAAAAGTTCTTCACCGTCGGCATGTAGTTCGCAACCTGCAACAAGTTCATTTTTTTCAATATCCACCGTTACTTTTATGTATGTTCCGTAGGTTTTTCTGATCTCGCCGATTTCTTTTTCGGTAAATGGTTTTATGATATGCCGCATAAGCTTTACCTGTCTTCCGCATAAGAAGTCAAAACTTTCTTGAGTTTGTCCCGTACCGCACGTTCAAGGTTGACATGCAGTTTGTTGGCGAGCATTGCGGTCGTAATCACCACGTCGGCAAATTCTTCGTACAGGTTTTTTATATTGAATTCATCGAGCTTTGATTTCCGCTGCAAAGACATAACGGACAGGATGTCATTCGCCAATTCTCCGGTTTCTTCGGAAAGTTTTACGGTCTTGGACAGTATGTCTTTTTCCCGTTTGGTCATGGTCGCAAACCGGATACGGATTTTCCTCTCGTGTTTTGAAAGCACCGATTGAATATACCTGAGGGTATTTTTGTTTATTTTTTTTTCTTGTTTTATTTCCATACTTATATTCTACCATTTAAATACGGAATGAAACAACAGCGTACCCCATATGTTGATTGCCAGGCCGTACACAAAAAACAGCCGGACCGCCAACTCCGGAATCGACGACAGCGCAAATCCCGCCACAAGATAGAGCAGGGGAATGGAATCAAAAAAATACCGGGTTCCCAACTGCACCCACCCTGTTCCCACATTGACCAGAAGTACGGACAGATTTAACAATGCGATGAATAAAGCAAAAACCGCAAACCATACTGCCCGTGTGTGTTTTCTGCGCATTTTCTCCGAAAAAGCAAAAGGAAGAAAAAGAAGAAACGGATACATAAAAAACATTCCGTTTCCTTCGGGATCGAATTTAAGAAACGGAAATTTCGCTTCCGCTTTGATCGGATTGAGAAAATAGTAGTATGTGTTATGGGGAATGAAGGTTTTTGAAAATATTTTTTTTGCCTGAAAGTATCCGTCGTACCTCCATACCCCTTTCTGATACACCATGCCTGTTTCAAACGGACTTCCGAATCTTGCCCTGTTGTAAAAGAAAAAAGCGCCCAAAAATACAAACCCGATACCGATTACCGTAATAAGATATGTAATGATTTTTCTGTTCTTTGCATAGCGCAAAGGCAGCGCGTAGATAAAAAGCAGGCCGTAAAAAATCATCGTATATCTGGTAAACCATGCAAGATTAAAGTATATGACCGAAGCCAAAAGATAGATGTTTTTTTCCTGATTCTGCAAAAACTTGAAAAAAAACAAAAGAAACCAAAGCAGAAAAAACACCGCAACGATTTGATTTGTTTGCCAGATTCCTCCCTTCAAACCCATGTAAAAATTCGGGCTCATAATTCCGAATGCCGCGATCAGAACCGCCCTCATGCGCGGAACAAGTCTGATCCCAAAATAGCGTATAAATTCGCGGAGAACAAAAGAGAACAATACAAGATTTGCCAGTGCGGCAACAAGCGTATACAGGATATCCGGCGCACGGATCCCGGAAACAAGATAAAAGGGAAGTACGAATACCGCACCGGCCGGACCCCAATACGCATACCATTTGCCGCGGTAAAGGGATAGATCAAATGTGTTTGAAGTCAGAAGATTAAGCCTTCCGTGTATAAATGCATCAATAAGGTTGTTGTAATATGCAAAATCCGTAGGAACGGTGATTGATTTATTGACTGTCAGGGCAAGAAGCACATAAAGAACCGCAATGCACGCAACCGTTATCAGTTCGAATGCATTATCGTTTTTCTTCAAGATATTCCGCATCTTCGTTAATAGACCAGACATCATATGTGCGTGTACCCGATACGTAATTGCGCGCCGCGAGCATTCCGGAGTAAATCGCGTGATCCATATTGTTGTATTTGAACATTCCTCCTCTTCCGATCAGCTGAAGATTGGAAAAAGATTCCACGTAAGACTTTAGAAGTTCAAAATATTCGCGGTGTCCAAGATAATACGTCGGGTACGATTCTGTTTCCCTGACTACGAACCCGTCACGTATATCGACTTTTTTTACCAGGCCTACCTGTTGCAATTCCTTTTTTGCCAAAGCAATAAGATCATTGTCTTTCATTTTCCAGAGCCGGTCTTTTTGGAACACGAAATATTCTACCGATAACGCAGTCGTTCCTCTTGTACCCGGTTTCTCGCGTCTGACAAAATTGTTGTAATTTGCGACACGTGCCATTTTGACTTCGGGCGCGTGCACGTAAATCCAGTTGTCGGGAAACAATCCCTGACCGTTGACTGTCACGTTGACGGTGAGATGATCACGGTAAAAAAGTTTCCGGCTGGCATCGAGTATCTTTTTCGGAGGCAGCGGATCAAGCATTTCCACAAAATGTGTAAGCGGCATGCTCGCAAATACATAATCGACTTTTTGTACGCTACGCCTGTTGTTTTTTTCAATCACCAGCTCTTTTATTGTTTTTTTGTCATGCCTGATTGAAACTATTCGGGAATCAAGTTGGATATCCGCTCCTTTTTTTGAGATGACCGAAGACATTTTTTCGTACATGGAACCCGCGCCGTGCACGGGGTAATAGAAGGTGTCTACCAGGCTTTTTGCTTTTCTTGCCCGTTCACCGAAAATTGCGGTTTTCAGGACCTCGAAAAAATTCAGGTTTTTTATCCGCTGCGCCGCCCATTCTTCACCGATGCGCTTGCAGGATATTCCCCACACTTTTTCGGTATAGGTTTTGAAGAAAATGGAAAAAAGTTTTTTGCCGAAATTCTTGGTAATCCAATCCTCAAATGTTTTCGGTTTCATGCGCCTGAGGAATATCTTTGCCTGCACATAACTCAAAAGACTCACGGCACTGTCCTTTATCCCAAGCTTCATCAGTGCATCCTTAAGCTGTACGGGATAAAAAAACAGTTTGTTCTTATAGAGAATCCTGGTCAACCTGCTTACTTTGCGGAACCGGGTCCCCAACAAATGCTCCCATAATTTCTGCACTTCCCTGTTTTTGGTGTAAAACCGGTGGGGTCCTACGTCAAAATACAATCCTTTGAATCTGTATGTTCTTGCCAAACCGCCAACCTGAGAATTCTTATCCCACACGGTAATTTGATTGTTTTTCGTATGAAGTTTGGCAAGGAGTTCGTATGCGCATCCCAAGCCCGACGGGCCGGCGCCGATGATACCTATGAAGGGTTTCTTCTTTTTCATATCTTGCTATTATAGCCGATCTTGCAAGGAAATTCCGATCATCAGCCTGCAGAAATTATCTGTTCTTTTTTTCCTTATATCGTTTTAAGTCAGCCTCGACCATCATTTTAACCAGTTCTTTGAATGTTGTTTTCGGTTTCCAGCCAAGAAGTTTCTGAACCTTGTCCGATTTTGCCTTCAAGTCCGGAACCTCCGCGGGTCTTTTGAACCGCGCGTCGCTAACCACGTATTTCTGCCAGTCGGGTATGCCCGCGTATGCAAACGCCAGTTCGACGAATTCCTTTACCGAATGATTTTCTCCTGTTCCCACGACGTAATCGCCGGGTTTATCCTGCTGCAGCATGAGATACATCGCTTCCACGTAGTCGCCCGCATATCCCCAGTCGCGTTTTGATTCGAGATTTCCGAGACGCAATTTTTCCGCAAGCCCCATTTTTATTTTTGCCACTCCGTCCGTGATTTTGCGCGTCACAAACTGGATTCCCCGGATAGGGGATTCGTGATTGAACAAAATCCCGTTGCAGGTAAACTGGCCGTATGACTCACGGAAATTGACGGTCATCCAGAACGCGTAGACTTTTGATATGCCGTACGGCGAACGGGGATGAAAATTCGTGTGTTCGTCCTGATATCCGTCGGTGTTGCCCAAACCGAACATTTCGGAAGTAGACGCCTGGTAAAATTTGGTGGTCGGGCTGAAAAACTTGATGGAATTCAAAAGATACAGCACGCCGAGGGCGTTGATTTCGGTCGTAAGCTTGGCCTGCTGCCATGAAGATCCGACAAAAGACTGTGCCGCAAGGTTATATATTTCATCCGGCTGGATCGATTTGACAAGTTGGATAAGTGAAGATTCGTCCGACATATCGCCCTCCACATACTCAACCTGCTGCGTAATTCCCATATAGTCAAGATTGTCGAAATTCGGATTGGAATATCTTCTTACCATACCGTATACCTTATATCCTTTTTCGAGAAGAAGTTTTGCCAAATGAGGTCCATCCTGTCCCAATATGCCCGTAATCAAGGCGGTTTTTGTCATAGAGTTGAAAAATCTGTTAACTCAAAAATTATAGCAAATAATGGAGAAAATAAGAATACTTTTACAAATGCGGTTGTAACTGGTCTATTTCTTCATTAATTTCTTCCTGGCCAATAGTGTTAAGCGCATTCACCCCTACGTTATACATTAAATTTGTCAAATATACAGCTCTTATATCGTTGGTGGCCCAATAGGAAATCATTGCCAAAGCAGCCCTGCCAAGTAGTTCAAGACCGAATTTTGTCACATCCAGCTTTACATCCTTATGTTTGTTCTCAACTTGCCTTCGCAGTGCATCTTCTACGGTAATAGGTAAGACTATTTGGAGAGCACCATCTGTTATGGTATATAAATCATCGTTTTCTCTTCTCAGCGCAAGACAGGCATTCTGAATACCTAGCAATTTCCTAAAAAAAGTGACTGCGGGTTGGGTAGGAACTCGTTTATTTTCAGTCATATATGGCGCAATTATACTCAAAACTGATCTCTTTTGCAAAATATGACCTGATTTTCAAATGATGAAACACTAAGATTCAGAACCGGCAAGTAATAATTTGTTACAATATTCAAATGATCAAGAGGCTCAAGAACTTTCTGAAACACCCGACAAGCGTGGATGTCATCATCAATACGGTCGGGAATTACATGAATGTGTTTTTCACCGCCCTGTTTGCGCTCATTCTCGTCCGCATTCTTTCACCGGCTCAATACGGCGTGTTAAGCGTCTTGCTGGGAATTGCCTATGTGCTTGCGAACGTACTGGACTTCGGCACAACCGCCACAATCTATTCGTTCCTGCCGATTTATCTCGAAAACAACAAACAAAAGGCGCTTCATTTCATCAAAAGCACGTTTTCCTATCAATCGTTTTTTTCGGTGATCGTGCTTGCCGTACTCTTCATAACGTTTCCGTATCTGGACAAAGTATTTTTCAAAACAGGCGCTCCGCTGTGGGAACTGTATTTTACCTGTTTTGCCGTGCTGTTTTTCATATGGCAGAATTTTATCCTCAACGCACTCTACGCCTCCAGAAGATTCCTTCAGGCGAATATTTATCTCAATCTTGCCAGTGTGGCAAAAACAATCATTATCCTTATTCTTGTTGCGTTGCACATGATCAGCGTCGGCGCGGTCATTCTGGTTTTCGGCATTGTCGGCCCGACCATTTTTTTCCTGCTTCTTTTTTTCGAAAAAAAACAGGTATTTTTCAATCTTCTCAAAGCGGATATCCGGAGGGAAGAGTTCAGATTCAGCTATACCCTCACGTATTTCCTCGCATCGCAGTTTTTCAATCTCGGCATGCGCATGGATCTTTTTCTGCTTTCTTATTTCAGGCCCAAACCCGAAGTAGGGTATTACGGCCTTTCGCAGAAAATCATTCTCACTATCACCACAACCATTTCAAGCATTACCCAGGTCTTATCGCCCAGATTCTCCAGGATCAAGACATCCGAAGAAACGGTCCGGCAGATCAAAACCGCATTTTATTACATGCTTATCCCCGTAGGATTTTTCACCGTTCTGTTTATGATGCCTCATCAGGTCTACACCATCCTGTTTACCAAGCGTTTTGTGTATACCGCTGACATTACCCGGGCTTTAAGCGTATCCTATGTGTGGTATGCGCTGGGCACGATTCCCATGCTTTTTATTCTGTATACGGTTAAAAAACCCGGCTATGTACTGTTGTCCAATATCGTATTCTTCCTTATTTTGTCAATAGGCAGCTGGATTCTTATTCCGGTCAAAGGAGTGTTCGGGCCGCCGTATGCGATTTTCAGTGCCTTTATGGCGGCAATTATCATTCAGTTTGCCGCGCTCGTAATCGAATTCAGGAAGAAGTTCCCCAAATACAAAGTTTAGGATTTTGACCAGACTTCATATGAAACCCCGCGAAAACTAAAGGATGAAGTTCTCTCATATTGTTTCTTCCGCAGAATCGACCGGTAATCAAAACCGTACACATCCGAGGTATAGGGAATCACGACAAAAAAATCGGGTAACTGTCGTGTCTGAACCGTAAGCAAATCTGAAATTTTGATTCTATTGTTATAGTACCGCACCGGATCCGAAGAAGCGGGAATCATATATACCGTCTCATTTTTAGGAAGAGCCTTGACCAATGATTTCCAATCCTCACGGTGAAAAGACGGAATAAAGAGATAAATCAAACTCCACACTCCAAACCCCATTACACCTGCGAGGTGCAAGACCCTCGCAACCCTTGCACCTCGCAGGTGCAGGACGGCATACTGGGACAAGCCGGAAATGAACAAAATTGACAAAACCGGTATAAGGTAGATAAATCTGAAATACTGCAGCATGGGAGCAAAAAACGAAAGAACCACTCCAAACACCAACGGAATCACCAAAAGGAATCCCAGAACCTTCCGTTTTCGTACGGCGTATACCACCGGAACGAATATGGCACATGCCCATATTCCGGAAAGCGCATAATACAGAAGTTTAGGTTCGAAACTTATTCTTCCTGACGTAAATTTTATCGGGATAAGCAAAAGATTTTTTATTGTTGCGGTTCCAAGCACCGTACTCCAGTTTTTTATCGTCGCCAGCCCTATCCGAGCGTTTGTCAGCTGACTAAGAAGAAGAGGAGAGACTGCAACTCCCGCAAAAAAAAGCATACCCGTACCCCACAAGGCTGCACGAGTTTTCCTGCGGAGAAAAGCATACAGAAGCTCCGCCGAAACAAACAATATGCTTGCGTAAAACGTATAGAAGGCCAGTATGTTGAACAGACAAAAAAGCAGAATATCGTTTCCGGATTTGTCAACATTTTTTTCCGGTTTAAGCAGCTTCAGAAAATAATACATGCCGGCGCTCAGGAAGAAAGTTACCATCATATACATGCGCGCTTCCTGAGAGTAATACACAACAAGCGGATTAAACAGGAAAGCAAGCGCGGCCCAAAACCCAATCCGCTCATTTTCTATTATTTTTCCCGTTTTGTAAATCACTATTCCCGTCAAAATTGAAAAAATTACCGAAGCCA
>JBJKRW010000101.1:0-4123 GCA_046704445.1 Microgenomates group bacterium | reverse complement strand
CAGTCAAAACCGTTGGGGGATTCCCCAAAATTGTCCACTCGGATCAGGGTGTGGAATACACTAAGGAAACATACGTTGCACTCATGGCCAAGCTGGGAATCCGAATCTCCATGAGTCGCAAACAATCACCTTGGGAGAACGCATACCAGGAATCGTTTTACAACAACTTCAAGACCGATTTAGGACTGGAGTTTGACCGTTTCTCATCGGTGGGGGCACTGGTTGAGGCAATCCACCATACGATTACCTACTACAACCAGGGAAGAATCCATACCACGCTCAGGATGCCACCGGCCAAGTACCGTATGCTTCACGAGCCAAAAAGTTTAGAAAAAGTTGTCGAAAAAATGAGTACTTGACATTCGTTCTTCTGATATTCTGCCATTTTAGTTTCGTTGCCGTTCAATAATCCAGATTTTATATCGAGTATAATCAAAGCATGAAATGGAAAATATTGGAGTATGAGACGAGTCGCGGTGAAAGACCGGTAGCCGAATTTATAAAGAGTCAACAACCACAGGCAATTGCTAAGATAACCCATCTAATCGACCTTTTGGAAATTCACGGGAATCTTCTTGGTATGCCTCATGCAATAAGGCTTGAAATAAACTTATATGAACTCCGAGTCCGGGGAAAGGAAGAAATAAGAATTATGTATGGATTCGTAGGAAAAACCATTTATCTCCTTTGCGGATTTAAAAAGCAAAAACAGAAAACTCCCAAAAAAGAAATTGAGACAGCAAGAACTAGATTATTGTCCTTGACATAACATAACATCTATGTTATATTAGTACTGTTGACTTTAGAAGTTGATTATAAACACTTATGAGAAGCTGGAAACAATTAAAAGCAGAACTATTGCAAAATAAACAGGTCAAAAAAGAATATGACAAATTGACTCCTCGTTATGAGGCAATATCTCAATTAATCTCTGCTCGTATTAAAAAAGGGATTACTCAGAAGGAACTGGCACAAAAGATAGGAACAAAGCAGTCAGCTATTGCCCGCTTTGAAGCAGGTAACGTTAATCCATCATTAGGTTTCTTAGAAAAAATGGCAGAAGTAATGGGATATAAGGTAAATATCAGCCTATCGAAATAAAGGGGTTAGTTTTGGTATATAATATTCCTGATTTTCCATTATCAGTTTAAAATAGAAGGTTCGAACATCCTTGACTACATTCCGCAGACCGAATATATGGTTGGCATATTTTATGAATGTGCTTAATTCTAGATTATGAAAAATGTTTCAATAGAAGACGCCGTCAAGAAAAGACATCCAGAAGGTGTTGCGTTAATAGTGTGCAAGGACAGAAAAGGGAAAGTCAACATAACCCCGATTGGTTGGTTTACACTTTGTAACTCTAGGCCTCGTCGTTGGGCGATCTGTCTTTATAACAAGCATTATTCCAATAAGGTAATTCAAGAAACCAAAGAGTATGTAATGTGCCTTCCTTCTTATTCTTAAAAAGAAGACATGCTGTATTGCGGCAGCGTACATGGATGGGATACAGATAAGCTAAAAGGATGCAAATTAAAAACAACTCCTTCACAAAAGATAAAACCGCCGATTATTGAAAATTCTATTGCATGCTATGAATACAGGGTTGTTAAAACCCTCGATACAGGAGATCACACTTTTTTATTGGTGAGATAGTAGTCTCATATATCTCTGAAAGGAAAGATAAAACCTACAATCTTGGCGAAAAAAATTTAATAGAATGGAATCTAGAATAAAAACTTTTCATATATTTAGCTAAAATAATTGCAAAGTTCTTAAATGTTAAAGAGACACAAAAGGAATTAATTATACTATGATAAATAGATTACATAATTGATCATATATGGAAATTTCAGAACTGAAAAATCGCGCGTTGGCGGTTGTAGAGCGGGGTTTGGAAACACTTCATAATAATGGAGTTACGGAAGCGGTTGAAATTGACTATCTTGCCATATTCTCACAAAGCGAGCGTGAGTTTGAGGATATGCTTGCGGCTGTTCAAACTATGGGGGAAGAGGTAGATAAGGAGAATGCAAAAACCGGAAAAACTTTTTTACTGACCCGGCCGTTTCAAACAAAAGCAGGCTTGTTGGAATATCTGAAAATAAGACGACCGGATCCTGTCCGTCCGCAGATGGGAGCCCCCGATTTCAGAACAAAAGACTATTTAACATTCAAGGATACATTTATCCGGAAAAGCGGAAATTTTACCCTTATGTTGAGGAAAGGATACGAAATGGTGGAAGTCAAAGGAATAGGCGTGTATGTCTACATTCCGAGCAAAACAATAAAACAAAGGTTGCAATCTGCCGAAAGTTAATCTTCATATTTATTGTCATAACAATCCGGACGAATAATGTGATCTTGTTTTGCTATACTTTGCATTCATGATAGATCCAAGGTTAGTTATGATCGGTGTTATAGCCCAGATCATCGGCGGATTGAGCTACATAATCGATACGGTGCGCGGTAAAATAAGACCCAATAAAGTAAGCTGGTTTATGTGGTCATTGGCTCCGCTTATTGCATTTGCCGCAGAAATTCATCAGGGAGTAGGATGGGAATCGGCGGCAACGTTGGTAGTCGGAGTACTTCCATTGACGGTATTTTCCGTTTCATTTTTGAATAAGAAATCGGATTGGAAACTTCATTCGTTTGATCTTGTCTGCGGGGGATTGTCAATTCTCGGTCTTGTATTATGGATATGGACCAAAGTGGGCAACCTGGCAATTCTGTTTAGTATTCTTGCGGACGGAATTGCGGGATTGCCTACTATTGCAAAATCCTTTTCTCATCCCGAATCGGAGAACGATCTCGTATACCTCGGTTCGGCAATAAACGGAGGAGTTGCTTTACTGGCCGTTCATACATGGAATTTCCAAAACTATGCGTTTCCGGCATATCTGTTAATCGTATATTTTTTCACGTTTCTTCTGATCCGGTTTCGTTTGGGAAAGATATTAAAGAATGATTAAATAAGGTTTTTATTAATATAACTCAAACAAATTAGCGAGTTAGCGGAGTGAATTGAAAGGATATTCTGTTTACAATCCACGAAAATAATGCTCCGCCAATGATGATTGATAAGATAACATGAGGGCTAAAATGATCAGCTAAAATCCCGGATAAACACAATCCAAACATAGTTCCCGATTTATACAGAGTGGTACCGAATGATGCAATTGAGGTTTTGATTGAAGGAGACGTTTGGGAGTTAAGAAAATAGCGGAGGTTCGGTGATAGAAATCCGAAGGTAACGGCGACAAAAAGAGGAGCGATGAGTGCGACAGGCCTGTATAAGGTCAGCATAAGAAGCGCGGTACAGATAGTTGCGGCAATCATGATCGTGTTCACCGCATACGCATTGACTTTTTTAAGAAGAGTTTTCATCAGATGGGATCCCCATGCGGAAAAGATTGAGATACAGGAATATAAAACACCAAGAACAACAGGGTCTATATGCAGTAGAGTGAAGAATGGTTGGTAATAGCTGTATAAAAGGTCCGCAAAAAGAAGAATAAAAAAACCGCTTATACAGAACCAGACGATATGTATGTTTTTTTTGAGATATCCCGTTGCCTCACTCAATGTCCGCGATAGCGTTTGTTGTTCCTCCTTTTTCAGTTTTGATTCTTGTATTTGAAGAATCATGCCCAGATTTACCGCACTTGTGAGGATAACGGCTCCGTACGGAAGAAGTGGATTTAATTTGTACAATAAACCACCGGTAACGCCGGCCAAAGCCCTGCCGAAAAATAGCATTTGCTGGGCTTTTGAGGTGACGTGAGGGTAAATATCCAATTTATTTGAATAGTAAAGGGAATTGTGTATGAGCGTATCGATTGTGTTTGATGAAAACGCGGTTCCGATTCCTCCTAAAACCGCTGCGGCAAGAAAAACCGGATATTGTTTCGAAAACAGATAAGGGAGGAGTGAGATAATACCGAGTAATAAACCGAGAAGATAGCTTTTTTTCCTTCCAAGCGTATCCGCAAATACGCCGAGTACAAAATCAAACAGGATTGAGGATAAAAAAGATACAAAAGAAAGTATAGCAATTTGCGTGTACGAAAATCCGATGTACTCGCGGCCAAAAATGATATAGATTGGCAGAGTAAAACTC
>JBJKRW010000100.1:0-8468 GCA_046704445.1 Microgenomates group bacterium | reverse complement strand
CGGGAAATTACTTCCCGATTCAAACAAACAACAACACGGATAAATAAATCCGGAATCATGCTTCTGAGTCAATCAGTTTTGCTTCGGGGGATAAATGACGACAAAGATACCTTGACGCAGCTGTTTTATTCACTTACGGAAACAGGCATAAAGCCGTATTATTTACATCATACGGATTTAGCCAGAGGAACGGGTCATTTTCGGGTTCCAATCGAAAAAGGAAAAAGCCTCATGGCATTTTTGCGAAGAAATATTTCGGGGATCGCACTGCCCGCCTATGTAATAGATGTGCCCGGCGGATACGGCAAGATACCCGTAGAGCATCTTAAAAGATTAAACAAAACCAAATATGAAGTTGTTGTGGACGGTCGTCGCATTTTCTATGTGGACAATGCATCCGGATAACCCAAAATATACTTTTACTACATTTATTCGGATCTTTTTATATAATACTCAATATGTCCTTTAAATATCTGCCGGCAAAATTCGAAGAAAAGTGGATTTCCGAATGGGATAAGCAGAAAACATACAAAGCTCCCAAACCCGACGCAAAGCATAAAAAACAGTTTGTATTTCCGATGTTCCCGTACCCTTCAGGCGCCGGTTTGCATGTAGGTCATGTCCGTATCTATACGGGAACAGATGTTATCGCGAGATTTTATCGCATGAATCAGTATGCGGTATTGCAGCCCATGGGATGGGATGCATTTGGGCTTCCCGCGGAAAACGCCGCGATTAAAGCGAAGAAAAACCCCATGGATATGGTGCCGCACAACATCGCGACATTTAAAAATCAGATGAAATCGTTAGGGTTATCATTTGACTGGGACCGTGAGTTTGCAACCACGGATCCTGCGTATTACAGATGGACGCAATGGTTATTCATCCAGTTTTACAACATGGGTCTTTTGTACAAAAAAAACGCACCCATTAATTTTTGCCCGTTCTGCAAAACAGGTTTGTCAGAAGAAGAAGTGTTACCAAACGGAACTCACGAACGCTGCGGAAACAGAATAGAAAAAAAAGATCTTCCCCAATGGCTATTCAAGATTACCTCGTACGCAGACAGACTGCTTGAGGATCTGGAAGGGCTGGATTGGCCCAAGGGAATCCTTGATATGCAGAGAAATTGGATCGGGAAAAAAGAAGGTATAAATATAGATTTTCAGATAGTCGGATATGATAAAAAAATCACCGTCTTCACTACAGCGCCAACGAATTGGGGAGCCTCTTTTTTGGTGCTTGCCCCTGAGCATAACGTAGTAAAAGACATAATAAACGGAAAATTTAATGCGGACAAGCAAATTATAGTGGAGATTAAAAAATATGTTAGACAAGCTTCCGAAAAATCAGAGGTTGACAGAATGAATGAAGGACGGGAAAAAACCGGAGTATTTTCCGGAATATATGTGAAAAATCACGTTACGAATAAGAATATTCCCGTGTGGATTTCGGTCTTTGTCTTGACCGATGTGGGCACTGGAGCAATTCAGGCCTGTCCGGGTCATGATGTTCGGGATTTTGAGTTTGCAAAAAAATTTAATTTACCTATTCCTAGAGTGGTGGTTGGATCGGATGGGAACAAAGGGCCGATTGAACGCGCAGACCAGGTAATAGATAAATCCACGCCTGGAACGATGATTAATTCGGATTTTTTAAACGGATTAAGCTACAAAGAAGGACTTCAGAAGACAATGGATTATTTTGAAGAAAAAGGCTGGGGAAAAAGAGTGGCGACCTATCATCTCCGCGACTGGATTTTTTCCAGGCAGAGGTACTGGGGAGAACCTATCCCGATGATCGAGTGCAAATCGTGCGGATGGGTTCCTGTTCCCGAGGATCAGCTGCCGGTTGAATTGCCGTATGTGAAGTCGTATGAACCGTCGGGAACCGGAGAGTCTCCTTTGGCGGCAATTAAGGAGTGGGTTAATGTTGCATGCCCGAAATGCGGCAAACCTGCAAAAAGAGAAACCGACACTATGCCGAATTGGGCGGGCAGCTGCTGGTATTTTTTGCGGTTCGCCGATCCGAAAAATGAAAAACAGGCATGGAGCAAAGAGGCAATGAAAGAATGGATGCCGACCGATTGGTATTTAGGCGGCGCAGAACACGCAGTACTCCATCTGCTGTATGCACGATTCTGGATAAAGGCTCTATACGACGTGAAACTTCTTGAGTTTAAAGAACCGTTTTTGCGTTTACGCAGTGTGGGTATGATTCTGGCCGAAGATCACAGGAAAATGAGCAAATCGTTGGGAAACGTTATCAACCCCGACGATGTGGTTGCGGAATACGGGGCAGACACGCTACGGGTATATGAAATGTTTATGGCGCCGTTTAGTTTTGAAGTTTCCTGGTCTACGGAAGCGCTTCAGGGCGCATACCGATTCATGACTCGCATTTGGAAATTGTTTGGCGACAAAAACCGTATTCAGGAAAAAGAGAACGCGGATTTAACCGGCAAGTTGCAGAAAACCATTGAAAAGGTATCGAACGACATTCCGGATTTAAAATTCAATACGGCAATTGCCGCAATGATGGAATTGCTGAACGAATGGGAAAAACCGGGAAATGCATTAACCAATACGCAAGCAAAATCATTTTTACAGATACTCGCTCCGTTTATTCCGTTTACCGCGGAAGAGTTATGGCATACTCTTTTTGGAGAAAAGAACTCAATTCATCTTTCTGATTGGCCGACGGTGGACAAATCTAAAATTGTGGTTTCTGAGCTTTCAATTCCCGTCCAGATAAACGGAAAAGTACGCGCGGTATTACGTTTAAAAAACAATGAGATTGATGAAAAATCCGTCCTGGAAAAAGCCATTCAGGAAAAACACGTTTCGAAATATGTTGAAGGAAAAAAATACAGGGCGATTTATATAAAAGGAAAGATTTTAAATTTGGTGATAGGTTAATTCAGTTAATAAAGTTCATAAGGTTCATAAAGTTTATAAAGTATACAATTCCCGGAATATGCACTTTAAGAACTTTACAAACTTTAAAAACTTGATAAACTAAGCTTTATGTTCAACTATCCCGATCGGGAAAAATACAGAGCGGCAGTCGAAAAACAGCTCGAAAAAAATGTCTATCTGCATTCATTGGCGCTTGAAGCATGTATGGGTGCGTTATATGATTATTTTTCTTCAAAAAATCTTCTCACCACGAATGAACCTCCCAAAGACGATTGGTTATTGGCAGGCCTGATTCATGATATCGATTATGTCGGCGATTACAAGCCGACGCATCCGAAAAAAACAAAAGAGGCGCTGAAAGAATGCGGAATTGATCTGCCGGATCATATTGATGTGATTGTCAAATCTCATGCACCCGAAATTACCGGAAGACGGCCGCAGAATAAAGCGGAATGGTCGATTTTTTGTGCGGACAGCCTGACCGGATTGATTGTCGCTACAACGCTGGTTTATCCTTCCAGGAAAATAGCGGATGTAAAATTATCTTCCATATTAAAACGTTTCAAAGAGCCGAAGTTTGCGGCGGGAACAAGAAGGGAAGACATCAGACAATGTGAAAAAGCCGAAGGCCTCAATCTTCCGCTTGCCGCGTTTGTAGAAATCTGTTTTAACGCGATGAAATCCGTTGCTTCTGAAATCGGCCTTTAAAATTGGAAACCTCTTGTATGGGCCGATTGATACAATGCTTTAGATTGAAACCATGAGGGCTATTCAGTATAATAACGCTCTATATGAAAGAACTTGGGAGGCTTGGTTATCGGTTATCGTCGAGACTTCATGATTTTACCCAACTTAAATATGATGCGGTCAGATTGCACTTCAACAATAAGGGAGTTCCCCGGGAATTCGGAATTGCTGCCGATTTAACCGTGGGCTTACTGGACAAGTAATCATTTAGAATCGGCACACACGGAAAATCCGTTTACTATTATTGAATGGTTTGGTTCAGAAGAAGCGGTAACGAGTATCCGGGGTAATCCGTCTTCCTATGAATCGCAAGGGTACCGTGACTGGACGAGAACAGTACGGTTTATCGGCGGAAAGCAATTAGAAATCAGGAGTAACAACAGAATGAGCGTTAATGATAAGAACCCCAGATATTATACATTGTTTTTCGACTCTCCCTGTGAAGTGACAATCGGTCAGCCTCATGATAAGAAAACGCTTTCCGTATGCAGGACCAATACATTGGAAATTGTCCAGTTCAATCCGCAATCCGGAAATTACGATACATTGACTGTCGGTTTACAAATAGCGCCCCGTCATAATGCAATGGGTCTGACAATAAACACGCATCAAAAGGGATTTCAAATAAGGGAAGAGAGACGGGTTCCGGAACCTTTTACGGAGCTTTGGTATGACTTGAGTTCAGGGAGAAAAACAGAGAATCCGTTAGATGGAACAAAAGCATTATAACGCTTTAAAATTCTGCAGGATAAAGTCTACGATGTCCGCAAACGTTACCATTCCCAGGGTACGCTGTCGTTCTCCTATGACTGCCGCCGCGTATAGGTTGTTCTGTTTCATATATGCGAGTGCATGGTCCACGCCGTCGAGTTCATTGACGGCGTTCAATTTTTGTATACAGTTTAATGTATTCAGAGGTAAATTTTTACTCTTTATATAACCGTGTTGTATTATATCGCGAAGATGAATATATCCGATTATGTGATCAGGACTGTCTTTGTAAATAGGATAGCGGTTATATCGGTGGGGAGAACGCATAACCGATCTGAACACTTCGCCTACCGTTTTTTTATGATTAAAGCATACGATTTTATCCTTGGGAATCATGATTTTTTTTACCTGCGTGTGTTTTAATCTAAAAATCCTTTGCGCAAGCCAAAGTTCCTGTCTGGATATAATTCCTTTTTTTGTGCTTTCTTTGATGATAAGCTCTATTTCCTTTTCGGAATACGGTTTTTCCTCAGGTGAACCGTCTGTTCCCAGAAGTTTCATGACCATATTGGTGGTTGCATGAGTTACCCAGATTGCAGGACCCATCAATACGGTTAAAACATACAGGGGAGGAATAAGATAGAGCGAAAACTTTTCAGGCTTTTGCAGGGCAAGATGTTTGGGAACGAGCTCGCCGAGTACGAGCTGAAGATAGACAATGACGAAGAAGGCAACGAGCGAAATGCTTACCGGCATGCTGAAATGTGAAAGATTCGGATAGAATTGATTTATCAGTCTGTGAATAGTATGTTCGAGCATGAGCGTACCGATCCTTCCCAAAAGAATGCTGGTTACCGTAATCCCTATCTGTGTTGCCGAAATAAAAAGACTGAGGTTTTGGAGTGCTTTAATGACTAATTGCTTTCTGTGTTTTTGGTGAGTTGGATTTTCTTCTATTCTTGTTTTACGGATTGACACAAGCACGATTTCACACATGACAAAATACGCATTGAGGAGGACAAGGCATATGATAAAAATACTTTCTGTCATAGTTAAGCCAAATCGCGATATATACATATATATGCAGTGATTCCGGCGTGGTATGATTTTAGATTTGATTATTATGACAGTCCGTATAATTGAGTCATAAGATAACTTCTGGTATAATTGGAGCCGTATGGCAAAACAAACTGCAGAGTGGGTAGCAAGAGGTCCCGGAAGAGGTCTGGCGGAAATATTAAGAGAAAATCGTTTCGGACAGGCTTTTCTTGCATCCGGTCTTCATGAATATCTTGAACGGCAGTTTGACATACGCAGACTTCTCTTTAACATAGACGGGGTTCCGCGCGAACTCAGGATGCTTTATTCGCTTGAACAGTGGGGATATGATATGCTGAAAGACGTTAAGATGCAGGATACGATCAATCCCCGGTTTATCCATGAGCAGTTTCAACAGGAAGCCGCAATAGCTCTGCAGCGTCACTTCGTCCACAAAAAGCAACCGTACCGGGGTTGGGAAAGAGCCATTCAGGCAGGAGACGGATATTGTTACGTTGAAGCAATCCATAAAGATCAGGATTATCCGTCCATCACCGCAGCGTTTTACCGCGGTAACAGTTTGCGGGCGTTAACGGATCAAGGCGTGCGGTTTCTTACATTTGCAGCACCAACCTCTGTTACGGTTCGAAGATGGAACGGTGAAGAAAGGGAACTGAATATTTCTTTGCGGTTAGATAACGAAAAAAATTTTATCATTCGGATTGCGGCCGATCAAGATTATCCTTTTATTGGACAGAAAAGTAAAGCCGGCAAACAATGTTCGTTTGAAGCAACATACGATGTTAAAACCGGAAAGAGAATTATGGATCCTGCTAAAAAATAATTATTCTTTTATTGAAAGTTGTTGTTCAAGATCATAAAACACTGTTTCCGGAATGTCTACGTGCAAGGTATCTTCCTCTCTTGCGGTGAGCACGTTACAATCATTAAGGAGTGTTTTTAATTTTTTGACCAACACGGACGGATCCTTGCCGGTAAAATGTGTGGGGAGCGACCGAATGTAGCTTTTTAGAAATCGAACCGTTGCCTCGTTTCTTAATACATCATTTGATTGTTTGGATATCTGCTCCAAGTAACCGTTGTATACAAATTGTTGACCGTGAATTGTAACAATATTTCTGTTCGAATGATCGCCATATAAAGTTCTTATTGCATCTATAGTCAGCAATACGTCGCGTTTTTGATCTTCGTTACTAATAGAGTCATCTGTATTAAACAAAGGTTTACCGTGTACACTATCCAGATCATAGAGTGTTCCCACAGCAGACCAATTGTGCCAAGAGGCATAACCGTGTACAATTCCCAATCCGTTCAAACGGCCGAGATAATTACCTATTTTATCGGGTAAATATTCCTGAAAATATCGCAATACGCTTTTGTTATTATATGCATCAAATCCGCTTTGTCTGCCATGCTGCAGTTCGTAT
Organism: Microgenomates group bacterium; assembly: GCA_046704445.1. Classification (GTDB taxonomy): domain Bacteria; phylum Patescibacteriota; class Microgenomatia; order UBA1406; family GWC2-37-13; genus JBJKRW01. The sequence continues at coordinate 1,606 of JBJKRW010000100.1, read as the reverse complement.
GTGTTGACCCAGTTAAAAATTTTCTGCAGACGAAATTGAAGCTGTTTGCGGGAAAAGATAAAATGGATATCATTTCCTGCGTAATAGGCGAGTTCAAAATCTCCTTGGTTTGGAATAATAATTTTATCGTTCATCTCGGGAAAAAATAACATCTGATGCAGGTCTACAAGCCGTTCACTTACCTGCATTTCCCTGTCGAGAACATAGAAATCCGCACGGTCAAGATATTTGCTGAATGCATCTGTCTGTACAAGTATTTCTCCCTTTTTTCCCAACAGATTGCGTGCCTGCCGAACAACCGCCTTTTTCCATTCTTCAATTGGAAATATATGGTTTTTTATCGGAACGTGAGTAACTTTTTCCATCCCCGTAATGCGTTCTGTTTCAAGGCCGTGCTCACGGAGAAAATCAGATGCCCGGAAAATCCGCGCGAGAACCAAACTATCCTTAAGCCCGTTTATCCGTAAACCATACCGTGCGGTTGAATCATATGTGATGATTCCTACGTCATTTAACGGAGCCCCTTTATAGCTTCTTGAGCCAAAAATATTTCCGTACTGGTCCGACCACATGGCCGCATCACGGAGTATGCGGTCATCTACCGATCTGCCGTGAGTGGTAGATATACGTTCAAGCTCAACCGTGTTCCACTGTCTGGAATGATAGGGGCTTCCGAATTGGTTTTTTTTAATTTCCGCTTCAAATTTGGCAGCGGTTTGATCGGTTTTAAAATCAACCGGCTTACTGTATCCGTACGGTACTTCAACCGGCGCATATACTGTTCCGTAATCCTTATCAATCATAGATTATTGTAACAATATTGTATCGACTATTGTTTTTGCGATGAATTCGTGTCCCGCTACGGACGGGTGAATACCGTCGGAAGGATTGGTGTATTCGGGATGACCGACAGAAGGAGTAAAGGCATCAATGAGCGGTACGTGCAGGGTTTTGGAAAGGCCGACTGCATTTTGCAACAGCTCAATGATGTGGCCTGAATGTACGTATGCGGTATGAGGGTCCCAATTAACGCCGTTCGGTCCCTTGCCGAAATTATTGCGCAGAGGCGTAATTTCCGCAAGCATATAGACGTGAGGGGCTTCTTTTTGCGCCTCCTGTACAAGATGAGTTAAGCCTATCCAATGTCTGTCCCGATCATACGGACTGAACGGGTTATAGGCAAACGAACCGACGATTATGATGTCGGGCTTGATTTCGTCAATGCTCGGATAATGCCTGTCCTGGTAATTAAAGGCATCGTGAAATCTGGCGAGTCCTTCTTCGACGTTTTGCGAGCCTATCCCGAAGTTATACAGATGGAAAGTCACATTGGGATATTTTCTGGTGAGTTCGTGTTCAAGATACTCCAGTCTTTCTCCCATGGTATCTTCCATGGAGTCGCCGTATACGACGATCGAATAACTGTTTTTTTTGGGCGGCGGCAACGAAGATTTCGGTACGGGCGCAGGAGTAGGAGAGGGGGTAAGTATAGGATTTTGCTGAATAGTGTGACTGTCCGAACTTGTCGGGGGAGAAACTTGCGGTTCGGAGGATGCGGGAACAGATGCTTCGGTTGCCGCTCCCAATACCTGCGGAGATTGAAGTC
>JBJKRW010000099.1:0-6902 GCA_046704445.1 Microgenomates group bacterium | reverse complement strand
CGCTGGATGATGCAATGAAACGGATTTATGAATATGTATTACCCAAGGAGGACGAGCGCGCAAGAAAAGCGTACGGATTCGGCAGCGAGGTAAATAAGCTTTTGATAATCAAAAAAGAATTCCGTGAAGGCAGGATACGGATAGTGTTTGTAAAGGAACGGTTGGGATTTTGAATCGCTCCATTCGTCTTTACTTGTATATACGGTATAATAAGGTATGGTTGCGGATAAATACTCTGCGGTTTGGGTTTCATACTCTTCGATTTCTGACTTTCTCAGATGCCCCCGTTCATATTATTTGAAAAATATGTACAGAAATCCGGATACCGGTCATAAAGCAAAACTGGTATCTCCCCCGTTGTCTTTGGGACAGATTGTGCATGAAGTAATAGAATCGCTTTCCGTATTGCCGACCGACCAGCGTTTCAGCAAGTCGCTGGTTGGCGAATTCGACAGGCTATGGACTAAAGTGAGCGGCAAGCATGGCGGATTTGTAGAGGATTCCGTTGAGCAGCAATATAAGCAAAGGGGGGAGCGGATGATGGAAAAAATCATGAAGAACCCGGGTCCGTTGAAAAACCTGGCGGTAAAAATACAGACGGAACTTCCCTATTTTTGGTTATCGGAGAAAGATCAAATCATCTTGTGCGGAAAGATAGATTGGCTCGAATACATAAAAGAATCCGATTCGGTACATATCATTGATTTTAAGACGAGCAAATCGGATGAAGATCCCAAATCCATCCAGCTCTGGATTTATTATCTTCTCGCAAGCCGTTGTCAGAAACGCAAGGTTTCAAGAATCAGTTATTGGTACATCGAGCGGAACGACAAACCGGTTGAGCAGTCTATGCCGGACAGCGACGATGCCGGGCAAAAAATTCTTGATTATGCAAAACAAATCAAACTGGCAAGGCAGCTGAACAGATTTAAATGTCCGCATACGAACGGGTGTACCTACTGTAAACCCTTTGAGGCAGTCCTTCGCGGAGAAGCAACGTTTGTAGGAACCAACGGATATAATGAAGATCTTTATTTGCTTGACAGAAGTTTCAAAGATTCAGGAGACCGGAGCATAGTGCTTTAATACTCAAAACGCCGATTTGATATCATAATGCGAATCAGAGGTTACAACAAAGGCTTTTCTCGGATAGAGCGGCAAATGAGATTTCATCTTTGATTGCGCGATTAAAACTTTTCCTACATATTTGGGAATTTCTTCGTAGGATTTTCCGTAAATAAATACTCTTTGAGTATCCACGTAATATTCGGCGGTAAAAAAATCAAGTTCGTTCGTGACATAAACGGCGTCTTTCGGCTGCATCAACCGTTTGATTTCCGTATACAGTCTCCGGTAATCTGATTTTTTATGATATGCCGTAAGCATCCAGAGTTGATGAACGCTTAACAGTCCCAGTATCAATAACAGAACGATGCGGTACGGTTTTGCAAACTGTTCCAACGCCGCGATTACAAGTATAAGGAGTCCGATTGCCGAAAAAATGAGGTATCTGGGAAGAAATATCGGTTTCACTATCGAGACAAGAGCTACAAAGAGCGGTAAACCGATTCCCCAAAGAAAACAGTAATTAAAAAACTCTCTCGTTTTTTTTGTTGAGGAGCGTAATTTGAGAACTCCCGCAAAAATAATACCGAGAAGTAAAAGGCTCAAACACGTGACCGTCATATTGTAGAAGTTGAAGTCGTTATCATAGCCTGTAAATACGATTCCGAGAAGATTGCCGAATGTATTTAGAGTTATATTCTGAATCCAGAAAGATTGAGGGATCAGAGGTTTTTGAGAGGCGACATATAGTATCCAAGGGATAAACAGAAGTACCGGCATCATCATGAGTTTAAATGTTTTCTTCAGGGTTTTAGTTTTCTGAAAAAATAAAAATATAATTTGGGACAAGACTACAAAAACCATAAAATAGTGTGTATATAAACCGAGAACGGTTGCGACAAGATATGTTTTTTTTCGTTTGGTATACAGTGCAAAATAGGACAGTGTGGCCAAAAAAGCAAGCATTTCGTACATGCGCGCTTCAAACGCATAATACAAAAGAAACGGATTGATTACACAGAGCAGAATATATATAATGCTTTTTTTCTGAGACAGCTTGAGAACCTCGATAAGAAAAAGATAGATTATATAAATAATTCCCCAATAAAAGAGAAAGGAAAGACTTCTTAGGGCGATTTCTCCGGATCCGAATATACTCATCCATATATGGACGAGAAAATAATATAAGGGCGGATTAAAATCTTTGGCGGTCGTGACTATGATGTTGAGAAACGATTGTTTGGACATGATAGCCGTAAAAGCTTCGTCTCTCCAGAAGCTTTGGGTAAAAAACAAGAGCGGAGTTTTAGTGAACAGAAAATTCAACATATCTGATTAATTATGCACAACTTTGTAACGTTTATAAAGTTTTTTTGGATTTACAGGAACAATAAAAGTATTTTCAAACCTAAAGGATTCTTCAACTATATACGTTGTGGCTACTTTTTCGCTCTATTTATACTTTTTCAGTGACTTTGTATTTAATCGGTTTTCCGAGCAGTATTCTGGTATGGGCTTCGAGAGCGGGGAGTGAAGAAAATAAGAACGATACAAAAGGCAGGAGATACCACTGCACGAACAGAAGAGGGAGTGATTTCAACGACGTTTCCAGCTTTACTTTTTTTCTCAGCTTAATGTCAAGATACATATAGAGGATGAGTAAAAGGGAGCTTAATGTCAGGATAAGACCGGAAAGGTTCGGAAGAAGAAATCCCAGAACGGTCCGTTTGAATACAGGATTGATCAGCGGAGGGATTGAAGCGCTTACCGTGAGTATAAAAAACGATGTAGGCCAAAATAAATGTGTTTCGGCTACGAAAAGAATTTTTCTCAGCTTGCTTGTGATGGATATGTCGGGAGAACTAAAAAATTTCTTGATCGTATAGCCGATATCGCTGACTCCCCACGCCCAGCGTTTTTCCTGTTCATATCGGTTCAGAAGGGTTTTTATCAGTCTGCCCGAATATACCGCATCGCCGTTAATGATCGTATACAGCGGGATTGTTTTTACTCTGTCTCCGAACGTAAAAAAAGCCTGAAAATATATATGCCAGTCTTCGGGAATGATATCGACATCCCAGAAGTGTATTTTTTTCAGCAACCAAAGATTGGTAGAATAAGTTGAAGTTTGAATGAGTTTGTCTTTTTCCGAAAGAAACGCAAGACGGATGATGGACGATAGTGTTGCCTGCATCCGGACAATAGTGGGAAGCTGCCAAAAGTTGTTATATAGAAGAACCGGGGCCCAAAAAAAATGATACAGGCGTTGATCATCCCGCAGATATTCGTACGTAAGGTAGGAAAAATAATTTTTCGGCATATGACTGTCCGCATCGCATATCGTTAGAAGGATCGATTGAGAATCCCAACCGTTTGTGTGCACATAGGAATCTACAAACTTAGCCGCATAGGTTTGGTTGCTCGCTTTCCCCGCTTCTTCGTCGGGAAGAAGGGGATGATAACAGATGAGTATATCCTTAAATCGGGACTTAAATGTTTCGTAAATTGTTTCGGCTTTTTTTGACGCGTCGATCTCTCTTTTCTCGAACGCAAGAACAAGGTATAGATTCTCGGAGCCAAGATCGTTATCCGCGATCGAATGTATGGTTTCGTCAAGTTTATGCAGATGTTCTTTATAATTCGGGATGATGATAAAATGCCGGATTTCTTTTGCCTTTTTACTTTGTTTCAGTTTGTGCGCAAACGAAACTTTTGATAACGAAAGAATTTTTTTGTAGGAATATGCGGCGAAATATGTAGTCCGGATCGATTTATAAAAAAAATATAAATCAAATGCAATAATGAAATATGCCACGATTGCCGGATGAAACGGAGAAAACCAAAGCGGGAATGTAATCAGAAGCCACGACAGCAGGGGGATAAAACCGTCCGCAATTTTGGCAAATACTTTTGATCGAATGAATCTTTCTGTCATGATCTAATTATACACCCGTTTCTCACTTGATTTTCCGTGAATGAGAGCGTACACTTATATAAATTTGGTGTCATCTATGAGACAAAGATGCGAGAATTGCATTAAAGCGCTTGCGGTTAAAGCCCGGTTTCGTATTTATCAACATCTGAGCTCTCTTCGCAAACAAGTTACGATTACAGAATTGGTCAAATTGGTGTCTTTGAGGCAACCTACGGTCACATTCCATGTCAATCGGCTTGCGGCAGCGGGACTGATTGTCAAAAAAAAGCTTGGACGAAAGACGTTTTGTGCGGCAAACGTGCGATGCAAACACTGCGCTTTACTACCCTAGGTAAACAACACAGCGTAATAGTTAATATAAATTTACGTAAATATTTGTTATCATCTATTTATGGCAAAGAACCTTGAAAGGTATTGCAAAGCATGGTATTTAAGAGCACAGGGTAAAACACTCAAGGAAATAGGAATTGTTATGGGGTACAGCACCGAGCGAGCCCGCATTGTAGTAAATTATGTAAACTTTACGCTTCAAAGACGAAAAAAAGAATATAAAAATTTCAAGGAAATTATTGCCAGGCTTCGCAAATCATCCTGAACGGACAGAAATCACACCAGGGACCCACACGGGCCTGGTATTCATTACTTCGGATATGTGTTATGACATCAAGAATTTGGGCTTTGGTCGCGGATGGTATTTTTTTCCCGGGTGCGAGAGTGATTTTTTCTAACGGCTGAAGAAAATAATAGGTCATGGAAACAGTCTTGACCGGAACATGAAATACTCTATTTTCCATTGCAACCATCGTATAGATTGACGTCTGAAAGCTTTTTTGCAGATCCTGCACGTTGGATTTTTTTCCGGTCTTGTAATCTATTATTTCTAAGCCTTCGGGGGTTTTATCTATTCTATCGATCTTTCCCTGAATGTAGAGCGAAGAGTCTATCCGGATTTTGAAAGATGTTTCAAGACCAAGAATATTGAGATTTTTGCGATGGTATAAGCGGAAAAAATCAAGGAGAATATGTTCCCCCTCAAGCCGCATGCGTTTTTCGTGTGCGCGAGAATTATATCCGATTGGAATCCAGACACGTGTATAGATATCCAGAAGTTCGGTTTTTCCCACAGCTTTATTTTTGAGAAACATCCGGTAGAATTCTTCCAGCGTACGATGAACGGTATTGCCGAAAGATAACGCTCCGGAAGGTTGGGTAGGGATATTCAGAATATAGCGGTATTTATACTGCAACGGGCACCGTTTATAGGTTTCAAGCTGTGAATAGGAAAATATACGTTGTGGGTGAAGAAACTTCGGAATTTCCGTCTCACGTTTCTTGAAGTCGAACATAACTAGCTGATTTTTTTGATCAGTTTTTGCCGTTTCGCGGGTTTTTATATACTCTTCACCCAGGGTTTCGTATACAAACGGCGAAATTTTCTGAATTCGTTTTCTTTCTCCGTAATATTTGGATGCGGTCATATAGATTTTGTCCATGGCACGCGTCATACCTACATAAAACAGTCTGCGTTCTTCTTCGAGATGATAGTCGCCGGCAGGAAGTGTTTCTTTAATAAGTTCCTGAGGTATGGGGATGGTTTCACGACGTTCATATGTGGGGAATCTGCCGCGGGTAAGATTCACAAGGAATACAACGGGGAATTCGAGACCTTTTGCGGAATGTACCGTGAGTATATTGACTGCATTCACGGGATTGAGGTCGGTCTGTATGCTTGCGGGAGACTCGCCGTATTCCATGCTCGTGCGTATGAATTCATGCAGAGAGGGAATGGAAGCATCTTTGTGTTCATTTTCAAATGATTTAAGATGAGAAAAAAATTTTGAGATATTCAGGGTTTTCCGCTCTTCTTTTTCGGAGTTATACCGCACCAGTTGCGTCAGGTACCCGCTGTCCTGCAGGAAATAATACAGGATCTGGCCGGCGGTCTCCCTGCGGGTGAGTGCAAGATGCCGGCGGATCATTGTGTACAGTTTTGTAAATGAATCGCGCGACCTTGTGCTCATTAACGGAAGGTAAGATTTATATGGAGCGTATTCGTTTTGTGATTGTTCCGGAATAAAAAAAGAAAGATATATTTCCAGAGTTTTGAATAAGGGCAGGTTTATTTTTCTTGAAAAAGACAGAAGATAATGAATATCCTGGGCATCTATACCAAAAATGTCCATGCTTAGTATGCGATAAAAAGCTACGGAATCGTCAATATCCGCAAGCAGACCGATGTATGCAATAAGGTCTTTTACTTCGGGTTGGGCGTATAATGCGCCGGGTCCAAGAAACTGATACGGGATTCCGTAGCGGCTTAAAGTTCTGGAAAAAGCGTCGGAATGATTATTTGCTCTGATGAGGATTGCGATATCCGAGTATGAATAACCGGGAACAAGCTTGCTTATTTCTTTTGCAACAAAATCCGCCTCATCTTCCACATTGGTTCCGGGGGTAAAATTCATAGAATTCGCTACACTTTTTTTCTTCGAAACTAATTTTTTGCTTATCCCCAGTTTGAATTCAAGAGTATCGGGATCGTTGTTCTTAATAAGTTTGTAGGAACCGTCGAGCAAAAGCTGGTGAGAGCGGTAGTTTTCGGAAAGCGTAATTTGGGTTGCCTTAGGATAATCGCGCATAAAGGAAAGGATGTTGGAGACCGATGCCCCCCGGAATTTGTAAATGGCCTGAGAATCATCTCCGACTACGGTAAGATTCGGATTTTTTGAACAGGGAGCAAGAAGTTTGACGAGTTCATACTGCGCGATATTCGTATCCTGGAATTCGTCGATGAGGATGTAGGGAAATTGTATTCTGTAGGAATTTCTGATGTGCGGTCTTTTACGGAAAAGGCGTATAAGGTAATACACCAGATCGGAAAAGTCCGTGACCCCTTCTTTTA
>JBJKRW010000098.1:0-13044 GCA_046704445.1 Microgenomates group bacterium | reverse complement strand
TTTTGGAACGTACGAAAGAGGGGGATATCATAAGCGGGAATGCGATATTTTCGAAGTTTCCCGTTTCAGATACCCGAACGATATTTTACGATGAGCCTTACCGCATCCGAATAGAAGGAACGACTTCGGATCGGTATTCCAGGGAACAGATCGACGAATTTATCACTACGCCGAGGAATCTTCAATCGTGCACGATAAAACTCAATTCCAAAAATATCCATATTCTTAACACGCAGGGTATTTGGGACAGGCACGGGAATGATAACGAACGCCGTATCAAAATGGCAAAACGGATAGTGCGGGAGGTTGCGAATAAAAAACGCGTCATCCTGGGAGGCGATTTTAACACGAAACCAAATACGGAAACAATCGGCCTAATTGAACGGATACTCGTAAATCCTTTTAAAAACAGTCTCCGAAGCACATTCAACATGAAACAAAAAACAAAAAAAGTTTTCGAAGAAATCGTGGTAGATATGATGTTTGTAAGCCGCGATATCCGCGTAGTAAAGCATTACTGTCCGAAGGTTGACGTATCGGATCATCTGCCTTTGGTATGCGTTATGGAGATCTGACGTTTTTTTGCAAGAGTGGGTTTATTGATAAGATTTTCCAGTATTTGCCAGCGTTTCTTTTTTACCTCAAACGGAACATCGTCGTGAAACACTTTTGTTGCCGCAGTGTTGAACCGGGGCGAATACATTGAGATAAACGCGGTTTGAAATTGCACCTGACCGCAAAGAGTTTTTGTATTGGCGAATTCTTCATCGGTTTCCCCGCAAAAGCCGACGATGATATCCGTAGTCAGCTGCAAATTTTTTATTTTTGATTTTAACTTTGTGACAAGTTTAAGATACTCGTCGCGCGTATACCATCTGTTCATTCGTTTCAGTACGTTGTCGTCCCCTGATTGTACGGGCAAATGTACGGTTCTGGTTATGTTTTTGTTTCTGGCTATTACTTCGATGAGTTCATCCGAGAAATCCCAGGGATTGGAGGATATGAAATCTATTTTTTTAAATCCCATACGGGCAATTTCTTCCAAAAGGTGAGGGAATAATGTGGGAATGCGGTACCTTCCTAAATGTTTTACGTATACCGGTTTATAGTTCTCAATTTTCGATTTCAAGTTTTCATTCAATGATGATTTATTAATTTTTACCTCCGGTTTGAAATATACGGTGTTTTTGATATCTCTCATAATCTGGATATTTTTTTCACCAACCAGAAGGTCGGCTCCATACGAGTTCACGTTCTGTCCAAGCAGCGTGATGTTTTCATAGTCTCTTGATTTGAGATCCGTTGCTTCGCGGACGATATCTTCGTACGGTCTGCTGATTTCCCTTCCGCGCGTAAACGGGACCACACAAAACGTACAGAAATTGTTGCAGCCGTTTGAAATCGGAATCCATGCGTTTTTTTCATCTTGTCGCACCGGTTGGTTATCGAAGCCTATTTCTTCAATGGGCATGAATTCGTCAACCGCAGGCATAAGAGTTCTGATTCTTTGCAGAAATTTGCCGCTTTTGTCCCTGAAGGCCAGTCCGATCATACAACCGGTAACAACAATTTTCAATTTGGAATTGGCGGTTTTTAATTTGGCAAGATTGTTGACCAGTCCGTATACGCGATTTTCAGCGGACTGTCTGATCATGCAAGTATTGATTACCACATAGTCGGCATCTCCGTAATCATGGGCTTTTTTCATTCCCCGTGAGGCAAACGTCGATTCGATGCGTTCCGAATCCGCCTTGTTTTGCTGGCAGCCGAAGGTCTTGACAAGATATTTAGATTTCATAAGTTTTACTCAACCAATCATTGTAGCACATTATATCCGCATATCGTCAAAAGCAAAAGATATGCGTATGGAGCGTTCCTGACCGTAAAGTTTTATATGCGGATATGCTTCATCCGTTCAATGAGAATCATAAACACGAGAAGCAGTATTGCGGTGGTAGAAAAAGCGATAAGTTTTTCCATTCCTTTCAGAAAAAGGCTGGATATTCCCAGAATAAGTGTTACCAGCCAATAAAAAACCGCAATTCTCCGCTTTCCCCATCCTATTTCAAGCAAGCGATGATGAAAATGTCCCCAGTCCGCTTTAAAAGGAGAATGCTTGTTTTTCAGTCTCCGTATAACCGCATACGTGGCATCGATCATGGGGATGGAAAGAACGAGAATGGCAGTGCCCAGTTTTCCGAACGATAAAATGGATAATATTCCCAGCATAAAGCCTGCCAATGCGCCTCCGCCGTATCCGGGCATAATTTTCTGCGGATAAAAATTAAAAGGAAGGAATCCTAGATATGCTCCCGCAACAGTAAATGACAACAGACTGACCGCCTGAACGCTAATATCATGAGCAACAAACCGCTGGGAAAGAAGGCCGAGAAATATTCCGGCGATTGCCACAAAACCCGGAAGTTGTCCGTCCACGCCTTTACTCCAGTTAACCATATTGGTTGTCCAGGTAAGCCAGATAATAGCAAGAAGATCCGCAACAATCCAAATGCTGTGGGTACCCATGAGGTGGATCGGAATTTGCCAGCGATTCAGCTGTATAACACCGCCAAACGGGCTGGATATGTACGGAATTCCAAGTCCGAATCCGATCACGATCGCCGCAATCAGAAGATTGGCTCCAAATCTCCAGTAAGGAGAAAGGTCAACATAATCGTCAAGAATTCCGAGCGCCGTAAGAAGAAAGCCCGCAATAAGTACACCGATCAATATTTTGTTGAGAGGAATGAGGAATAAAGTTGTCAGTAATATTGTCAGAAAAATAGGAATTCCTCCGCCGCGGGGTATGATTCCCGTGTGGGTATGGGCAGGGTGGTGCCTTTTTCTTTTGTCGGTTACCAGGCCGAATTTTTTTGCATATTCTACGGTGGGTATGGTTAAGAGGAACGAAACGAGTGTGGAGACAATGAGAATAAGAATATGCTGCATAATTGTCAGGTAACCAGAAATAATATTTTAAGGAAAATCGCGGTAAACGCGACAATAATGAATACGTTTACATAATCGAAAACTTTTCTCATGAATTCGTTTCCTGCGAAAAATTTTCCGTACAGAAAGTGATTAAAAATAATAAGAAGGTTGATGAGAAAAGGGATGAGCATAATCATCCAGGAATCTGCCAACTGGTCTTCGCCCCAGGCGCGTGAATAAAAAAGCGGGATCTGCGGCGGAAGGGTAGGCAGACGCCAGATAAATGCGGCGAGCATCAGAATATTTGCTCCCATTAATCCGTAAATCATATTCTCTATTATACCTCTTGCATTTTAAAAATAGTTTTACTATTATGGTACCAACATGACATACTGAATCCTTCTTCCGGAAATTCTTCTTCAACAAATCTGATTACTATTTTTTTTAAATCAACCATGAAAGATAACAAAATATTCCGGTTAGTAAAGAAAGAGGAAAAGCGGCAAAAAGAGGGAATTGAGCTTATTCCTTCCGAAAATTACGCTTCATTCCAGGTGAGGAGCGTACTTTCCTCGTATTTCGTCAATAAGTATTCCGAAGGATACCCGAAAAAACGTTATTACGGAGGCAACGAAAACGTAGACGATGTTGAAATTATCGCCCAGGAACGGGCAAAAAAGCTTTTCAAAGTTCCTTATGTCAACGTGCAGCCTTATTCGGGTTCTCCGGCAAATTTTGCGGTGTATATGGCGGTATGCCGTCCCGGTGACACAATCATGGGTCAGGCGCTTACGGCAGGCGGTCATTTAACACACGGTCATAACGTTTCCGCGACGGGATTTTTTTTCAAAAGTGTTCAATACGGAGTAAAAGCGCATGCCGGAAAACAAGAGGATCTTTTTGATTTCGGTGAGATTAGGAAACTCATCAAAGCAAATCGGCCGAAATTGATCTGGGTCGGAGGAACCGCGCATCCGTTGATATTTGATTATAAAAAATTTGCGGAAATGGCGGACGAGGTCGGTGCGTATCTGGCTGCAGATATCGCACATATTGCCGGACTCATAATAGGAGGGGTTCATCCGTCTCCGGTTCCTTACGCGCATATCGTGACAACCACGACGCACAAAACGCTTAGGGGTCCCAGAGGAGGGATGATAATGGTAACGGATAAAGGATTAAAAAAAGATCCGGATTTGGCTAAAAAAATCGACAAGGCTGTGTTTCCGGGACTGCAGGGGGGTCCGCACGACAATACGACCGCCGCAATTGCAATCGCTCTTTACGAGGCAATGCAGCCGTCTTTCAAAAAATATGCGCACCAGATCGTAAAAAATTCCAAAGCGCTTGCGGAAACCCTTATGAACGGCGGATTAAGACTTGTAGGATCAAGAAGCGAAAATCATCTGATGCTGGTTGATCTTACTACCGTTCTCGGATCGGGCGGAGGGGTATTCGCTCAAAAAGCGCTGGATATGGTGGGATTGACCATGAATAAAAACACCATTCCCGGAGAACCTTCTTCTCCGTTTTATCCCTCGGGAGTACGCCTTGGAACTCCGGCCTCGACAACCCGGGGTATGAAGGAAAAAGAAATGAGGATCATCGGGTCGGTTATGCTGAGAACCATAGATCTTATAAAAAATTACCGTCTGCCCGAACATAAGGAAGAGAGAAAGCAGTATATCGCCGATTTCGAAAAAGTCGTTCGGAAAATACCCGAAATAAAACGGATGAAACAGGAAGTAAGGCGTTTTGCGGTAAAATTCAAGATCCCGTAATGAGGATAAATAAATATACATACGGTTTATCCGCAGCACATTATGAAAGGTTAATTATTGTATTATGAAAACGCGTATATGCGTGAGTGCGGTGATAAGAAAAGGCGCATATTATCTGTTCGGCAGAAAAAGAAAAAACACCGGTCCCTATCCGAATACGTGGTTGATTATCGGAGGAGGAGTGAATTTGGAAAAAGAAACGCTGGAGCAGGCTTTAGTGCGGGAGATCCGTGAAGAGACCGGGATTTCCGTCAGACACATTATACCGCTGGGATTTGACGAAGACTATGAACCCGACAAACACGGAGAAATGACCCATTATGTATTCTTGCAATACCGGGTTGATTACGCATCGGGCAAGGCAAAAGCAGGAGACGATATACATGAGTTAATATGGTTAAGAAAAAAAGAATTCGTGAAGAAAAACTTTTCAAGGCCGACAACAAAGCTGTTTGAAGCGTTAGGATTGATGCGATGATCCTCTGCAGTTCTGCCGTCCGTACGGTATAATAGGCGCATCATGTCGATGCGACAACCCGGATTCGAAACAGGGAGAAAAGACATACAAACAGTGGGATTGAGAAGAGGATTAAAACTCATGCGACCTTATCTCAAGCGCTTTGTCCGCAGACTTCCGCAAGAGGCTTTTTCGCCCGAAGTTTCTCAACTGAAAGATTGGTTGTCCGGAAGACTGAATCCCAGCGACCCCGGTCACGCGCTTATTGCACATAATACTATTTTTTTTCCTCATGAGGCTTCCTTGAGGGCAAGCCCTTTTCATATGGACAGCTGGCTTCGGGATCAATTTGTAGGATGTCTTGCTTTGGATGATGCCACAACCGAACTGTATCTTTTGAATAAGTTTCTGGAGCACAGAAGCAATACGGGGCATGTTCCCACCACAAGATTGATGGGTGGAGAATTGACCGGAAACAGAATGTGGTTTTTTGACGACGAATCGAATGCGCTTGCGCTTATCTGGCGGGCGAAAATAGCAAAAAAAGGGAGAAGGATAGATTCTTACGATACCCTTCCGAACGAAAAAGAAGCGTTGCAGGACGTTCTAAATGAGATAAGAACCCATGTTAACGACGGCATGTTCTATACCGGAAAGGGCATAGAACACAGTTGGTTTGATGCATTTGATTTCCATCAGAAAGACGTAGTAACGTATAACCAGGGAATATATGCTGCGGCGTTGCAGGCTGCCGGATTTTTGGGCCTTGATCTGGAACAGGGAGAACTCCGTCTGGCTGTTGAACGCTATAATCAGCTTGTACATTCGTCGGGCAGGCTTCAGATGAGCAGGAATATTCCTTACGTAGACGTAAGCTCGCTTTTCGGAGAATTTTTATCCCAATGGGTTTTCGGTGAACGGATGCTTGATCCCGATACCCTAAAAAAAACATATCAGTCGTTTAACCGGTTAAGTCGTACGGATTTTATGGTGGTGAGCAAAGAAAACGGAGCCCCGCTTGATCCGAAAGAATTTAATGAATCTTACCCGCCGGGAACATACCAGAACGGTGCGGAATGGCCGGTTATGTCCGCAGCTGCAAGATTTGCGGCATTCGGAAGGCTGGACCGCGATCATGGTTTCTGGAAGGAAAAGATCGCAGACCTTCAGCGGACCCGGAATGCCGAGTCAAACAACGGAGGAGGGGAATTTGATCCCAGACGAACCCACCATCTCTGGAATGCGGCAGTGTATGCTATGGCAAAGCAGATTCTTACTCCGGAGGAATATTATGACTCGGTTCATGCTTCTCCCACGCAATTCGGAACCCTAAACGCGGGAATGGTTTCCGAAGCCAATCAGTTAAGCGCCTCTTCGCTTTAGTCTTCTGATGATCAGAGCAGATAGATATCGTATTTACCCAACTGTTTTACCTTGTGATAGTTTGACAGAATATAACGGTTGATTAACGTATTATCATGTTCCGATGATCTGACAAGAAGAACAACTTTTGCCCTGTGCTTCTGCAACTGGGCAACAATAGGGGACTGTTCTTTATCGGAATTGAAATAGGGAACGATAAAATCATATTTTGTGGCGTTCATTCGGTTGGTGACGAAGTATAAAAGCGGCGCGTTATCATTTATAAATATATAATCGTTATGTTTTGAATTTGCGTTGACAACTTTATTTAGATTGTGCAAAAATTCCTCCTGTTGCGGGTGTGTCCAGATTAGTATTCGCGGATTGTTCATAAAAACCGAATCTCTTATAATGGGCGTTTCCCATCGGTAATATCCCATGAACAAGGCGCTGTATACACCCAGGATTATCAGGACAGCCGAGATTATAATGCCCGTCATACGAAGAAAAGAGGTTGATTTATTTCCCGTGAGAATACAAAGCGGTATTCCTGTGAGTGCAAGTGCAGGAGCCAGATGCACAAAATCCGTTTCAGGCCTTATGCTCACAAGATAATAAATGAACGGGAACGCAACGAGATATGCGTCCTTCATGCGTTTTTTAGACCACAGTATAGTAAACGCAACAACGGAAAGCAGGAAAGGAAGGCAATATAACAAAGTTTTCGGAATATCTTTCGGTCCGTGAATATAAAATAACGAAGTGGTTAATGCGCCGGAACCCGCAATCTTTTGAAACATATAAAAATACATATTGTGCAGAAATCCCCAAAAAGAGCCGGTATAAATCAGATAGGCCGAAATAAAGAATATGGGCAGCACATAGCCGGTAAAGAAAGACAATACGGATTTAAGGGAGCGCATTGATTTGTGGGTTGCCAGACAGACAGCAAAGACAAGCAAAAGAACCGTTCCGAAGTTTTGTTTGGTCAGAAGCGTCATTCCTGCCAGAGCCCCCGCCCATATGAGGAAAGCGGGTTTCGGGCTGTGAATAAATTCCGTCAGGTATAATACCGTGGCCAATCCGAAGACAAGCGACAGGATAACCGGCGATATAAAGTTAATATGAGTGGGACCCCATGAAAGATATATAAGGATTACAAGCAGTTGTTCACGAAATCGGCACTTAAGCCGTTCGCAGAGTTTTGAGATAGTGATAATCGCCAGAATTGACAAGAGAAGCGAAAGTAACCGTTCGGTGAGAATGCTTTGGCCGAATAACACGAATATACCGGAAGTCAAAAAAACAGAGAGGGGAGTATATACAAAATCAAAATCGCGATAAATATGTTCGCCGCGGAGAATCCTCATGGCGGAATTCAGAATATATCCGCCGTCATGGGCGATCATGCCTCTGGTATGAAAATAGAAAAGAAACGGAAACAGGATGACGATGAGAAGTAAAAGACCGTTTTTTTTGACGAACCACATAACGTTATTCTATCAAAACAAAACTTGACTTTCTCCCCTATCTATATTAAAGTAGCATATAGTATGAGGAAATTTTGCTCCCAGGTGGTGATAGAAAATTTTTTTGAACCCTGCATATTATTTTTATTGTTGAAAAAATCCAGTTACGGATATGAACTTTTTCAGGATCTCAGGAATTATTGTAAGTGCAGCGTAAATATCGGGAATCTGTACAGGGGGCTCAACAGGCTTGCAAAAACAGGACATATTCTCAAAACCCGTATGAAAAGCCCTAAAGGACCAAACAAAACGGTATATTCGTTAAGTCCCAAGGGTAAAGAGCTTTTGGAAACCTGGATTCTCGAGTTGGAGAAACAAAATAAGATCGTACAGGCTTTGATCAAGAACTACAGAAGCAGCGTATAAGCATAGACTTCTTTATTATTGCGCGGAAATATCTACGGAAAGAATTTTTACCGGATTTACCGGGGAAGACATTTCCCCGCTGGAATTTGCCTGGACCGGGGCGTCGGCAATCGCGTCCACCGTATTCATGCCTGCGGTAACATGACCGAAAATGACATAATTTTTTGGCAACGGATTTGCTTCCTGCATGATAAAAAACTGCGAACCGTTGGTATTCGGTCCGGAGTTGGCCATGGCAACGGTTCCTCTGACATAGTCTCCGGTAAACGGTTCGTCGTTGAAGCGGTATCCCGGACCTCCGGTCCCGTTACCGTTCGGATCCCCTCCCTGAATCATGAAATTTTTTATAACCCTGTGAAAGATTGTGTTGTCATAAAAACCTTTTTTTGAAAGCACCACAAAGTTGTTAACCGTTATCGGTGTTTTGTCTGCGGTCAACTGGACGGTAATGTCTCCTTTATCCGTGTGAAGCGTTGCGGTGTATCGTTTGTTTTTGTCGATCTGCATGGCGGGCGGTTGATTGGTTTGCACTGCAGGTGTCGTGACGGGTTCCTGCGATTGAGCGGGAGCCTGATCAGATTGTTGTGTGGCTTTCATGAGAAAAACCAGCACCAATCCGACAATCAGTACACTTGCCAAACTGATAATGATCTGGTTTAGTTTCATATGAATCGTACAGTTCATTATAGGGGATCGGGAGTTTTTTTCAAGGCATTTTTATCTTCTTGAAAGATTTTCTGCCGCGAACCGAACCATGCGTTGTCCCGCGTCGGTGAATTCATTAGTGTCTTTATGATATAGTGTTCCGTCCCAGTAATCTATCTGCGAGGCAGGCGTGGATGTTATGCAATACGGAATACCCTGTAATCCTTCATATCTCGGCAATACGTGCTGAGTATGGACAGAACCGGTAAATAGAGTTTGATCGGGGAACACCATGGCAAACCCCACCCTTACCAGTTGAGTATTCGACAATAGCGGAATTTGTTGATAAAAGTTTTTCATAAGTATCATATATACTCTCTCCGGAGTATCGGCGCGCAAACCATTTTCCTGCCTCATCATTTGTGCAGTGGCCACAGCCATGTGTGTGAGGAACTCGGCCACGTTCATATTTCGCGGGATTCCTGCGCCTTGACCTCGTATGGCGGTTTCAAGCACCGAAAAGTTGCCGACTGCCGGTTCCTGCAATGAAGGAGGAATATCCTGCGCCTCAATGAGGTCTGGATAAGAAAATCGTTGTGCTGAATTATCAGGAAAACGCGGTAAATATAATAGGGGCGGTGCTTCCATAGATCATTATACCAAACTATTTTCTGAATGGATAGTTTACGGAGATCCGTTTTTACAGTCATACCCGAGGCAGTCATTCCACAAGGAAGAGAGATCTTTGCCGGTTTCCTGCGTGAATATAGAATCCGCATAGGTGCCGGTGCTCAAAACCGCGTCGAGTTGAGGCAGAATATTCTGGTCGTAGTTTTTTTCGACAAACTGCAAGAATGCCGCGCTACACCAGTATCCCGATGCATACGTAGTTCCCGGAGGACAATGCGCATAACTGCTTCCCGCCTGGTACCCCATCCAGTATCTGATGTAGTCGGCAATTCCTTCGTTGATCCAGAATACCCCGCCGTTCGGATAATTCTGGACCGCATGGGTTAATTCATGTATTGCCACTCCCCAGGGATCTGTTTGAGTCCTGAAAAATTCCGCACTGAGATTTATGACAGATCCCGACGTGACACCGGGTAACGATTTCGCCTGAGTAGCATTCAGAATGAAGGTGATAGGCAGTTTTACGTCCTGATGCTTTAGTTTCTGCGCGATTTTTCCGTAACTGTCCTGACATAACCGGACGATTCGTTCGGCAGCCTGTTCCAAGTCCGTGGCCTGACTATAGTCGACAATGCAGCCGTTAGTGGAATATCTGTGGGTTGACGTATCGTTTTGGATTGTGTACGAAGGGGTAACGGTCGGTACCGGAGTTGTTGTCGGCGTGTCTTCCGCCGTAGGCGAGGGTGTGGGCGTGATCTCAGATACCGTATACTGATCGTCCGAATTCGTAACCGAAAGAGTGTAGAGCGCCAGGGACCAGTCTTGGGTATCAATTTTTCCGTCAAGATTCAAATCCGTCCTGGAAAGAATTGAGGGATCCGTATTTCCGAAATTATTTCTGATGAGAGAAAGATCGTTTGCGTTCAAGACGCCGTCCTGCGGTTGCAGATCCCCTGCCATAAGATACGCGTGGGAAAAATCAAGCATATTTGTCCCCGACTTTAATTCGATCCCGAGCATGGAAATATCATTTGCCGGATTTCCGCATGAATATTTGGTCTTGTCGGATGATACGGGATTCGGACAGGTGAAAATTGTCTGGAGATATTTCGGTCCCTTTACTCCAAGGTAATAATTTCCCGGCTGTTCATGAAAAGAAACAGTGCCGGAAAAAATTCCCTGGTTGTCCGCCTTCATTTCCGCAGTCTGCGAGCTGATAAACACCGAATCCAAAGTAAGCAAGGTGACGGTAAGAGGGACACTGTTTATGGTTTCTGCCGGCTGTTTGGTGATCCCCTGAAGTCTGATTTTCAAATCTACCTCGAGGGTAGAAGTCGGAGTGGGCGTCGAAGAGACCGTATCCGCTTTTGAACCCATCTGGGTACTTCTCGAATTTATAGTTTGGGAAATAAGAATTTGAACAAATACGGCAATCAGAAGAAACGCAATAAGAATATATACACGAACACGTATCTTTAAATTTTTTTTTACGCGGGCGTTATATAGGATCACAGTACTTTATTACGAAATAAACAATATACGTTATTTCATTATATCAATAATCTTATAAAGATATTTTTAATGTATAAGCCGTTGTGAAAGGCCAATAACTATTCCATAAAAAAATTTATCTTGACTTTCTTGGTGAATCAACAGATTTGCCTTATATTTCGGTTATTCAGGATAAAGGGTGTGAAGAAAAAACTAGGTAATTTCAGGTGCAATTACCTTAACTTAAAATGAAGAATAATCAATAACATCTAAAAGTTTTCCTGTCTTAATACTAAATAGGGCCTTACCTAAAGATTGATTAAGCGTATCGGGGCCGGTTGGTGGTTCAAAGCTATTGGCTTTGATAAAATCAACCGTAATAGAGGGTTCTTTTCCATAAGTAACTAAATCAGAATAATAGGGAATGTCTCCCTGTGAATTTATAATTGCTGTGCGTAAATACATATTCATAACTTTAGAAAGAATTATTCCATTAGAATCAGAGAAGTTAATTTTTTCACCTGATGGATATTTATAAAGTGAAATAAAATATTGTCCTCCATTACATATTCCTGATAAAACCAACCTACCTTCTTTTGACGATTCTTTAGAAAGATTGTCTTGATACATTTCTATTTTTGATTTTTCAATATAACAAAGAACTGGCTTTTCTGTCAACTTAATCCACTCATTTCCTTCCACTAAATATTCATTTCTATATTCCACTGTAGATTTTGTTTCACTAAGATTAGGTTTATAGTCCTGAGATTTTATCATTGTTTCTACCAACCATGCACCTGTGGATGTATTTTGAACACGGCGAACTGTTTCATTTTTGATCTCTGCTGAAAAAGATGCAAGTTTTGGAAGAACTTCTTCTTTGAAACTTTTTAATTGCATTAAGGCAAATCTATCTTGGGTTTTATTATCCGAATTATTAAGCTGTTTATTCGTTCCCTCTTGTGTTGCTATTTGTGTCTCTGTTGATTTAATGAGTTGATATTTCATTCCAAACAGAAATCCCATTATTGGAAAGCTTATAAACATAATCAAAGCTAAGGTTTTTGAAAAAGGTGTTACGGTTATTGCCCATTTTGGAAGAATCATAATTTAATAATAGCAGAGGATAAAAAATATAGTAATATTAACTAAGTTTTTTGTTCAAAAAGTGTCGCATCAGCACCATTTAATCCTATAATTTACGAGGTTATAATACTATCTTCCGGGCCTGCCTTGATTGATAAAGTGAGTAATTTTTATAGTGAAAGTTATTTCACAATCACTCTGTCAAGTACTCATTTTTTCGACAACTTTTTCTAAACTGTAACTGCCGTTTTGTGGACAGTGCTTCTGGCTGGAACCGTATCAAATTCGGTTGGTAAAATAGTAACTTCTACTTGTAATGGTCGCATGGAATGAGTATAGATGGGGCATATGAAAAAATATAAATGCCCGGTTTGTTTAACCACCTCAAGAATCATCCGTTACGGTTATCGTGGAAAAGTAATTAGATTGTTCTGTAACGGTTGTCATAAATCATTTTCATTTAATCCTCATTTTCTCGATAAGAAATCGATCCTTTACGATCACTTAGACGGATTATCTTTCCGAAGCCTGGCCAATAAATACAGAGTTTCCCATATGAAAATATGGAGGATTTGTATTGAAGAATTAAAGAAGCTGCCTAATAATAATCAATTTACTTTCAAATACTGTAATAGATTCTCACAGATATTTGTCTTTGATGGTAAGTACTTTAATGTGGCAGAATCTGAGCATAATTGGGTGCTTCTTTGGGGAGTTGATTACTTTCGTCATGACATTCCGGTCTTTACCATTGCGCCATCCGAAA
>JBJKRW010000097.1:0-6137 GCA_046704445.1 Microgenomates group bacterium | reverse complement strand
ATAGATCCGTTAACAGAAAGCGGACTTCGGGATGGAATAAGATATATAAGAGGCGGTATTTATCCGGAACAGCATCTTCCTTTTCGTGATAAGAGCATTACACGTGTGGATGCCAATTTTATTTTACCTCAGGACGATTTATATTCCGAACGTCTTGTTACATTGCTTAAAGAAGCCGTAAGAATATTGAAACCAAACGGAGTGATTAATATTTGCGACTATCAATTTATCATCGATAATATTCTTAAAAATAATGAATTATTTCAACAGCTTCATCTCAAGTTACTTGAAAATCGTCCGGTTGGATTAGGGGAAAGAAGCAGGCAGGCGGATATTTTTCTTGCTGTTTCGGGAAAAATTCGCATAGAAGAAGCTATAAAATTTGCGGCTGATTCAAAAGATGACCAACTATTGCTTAATTTATCATTATTGGCAATGAGCAACGATCTTGCTCCCGAAAATACAATAAAACACGAATCTTATGCTCCTTATCTTTTATCATTTCAGAGTATTTAACTCAATCATTATTGGGAAGAATTTTTAAATTTATTTTCTATTAGCGGTTTTTCTCTAATTAGAAAAAGCGGGGGCAGTGGATGATATACGAAGTATAATAAGACTATGAATATTTCAAATTTAGAGAAAAGAGTTTCTGCGATTGAAGCAAGGAACAAGAGAGTGGAAGGCAATAAAGCCTGGGAAACAAGCGGTACAAGAAAAATTCTGCTGGTGATTTTTACTTACCTGAGTATTGGTATCTACATGTGGATAATTAAAATAAACCAGCCTTGGTTAAATGCGGTAATTCCCACGTTAGGGTTTTTGCTTTCAACGCTTACGCTTCCATATTTTAAAAACTGGTGGTTGAACAAGCACAAGAGTAGTCCGTAGAAGCCCTTTGTAGCTTCATGACTCATAGGATAAATTTAAAATAGCGCGTATTCATGCTATAATTTAGTAGTTAATAAAAAATATTTTATGTCTGCAGAATTAGAACAGAGATTGCAAATGGCGATTAGAAGCGTAAAACAACTCAAGACAGGAGACGAAGTAGTGGCGGCAAGATATCATGGTTATCAGGCCGAGCGATGGAAGCCGACGAGAATTGTTTCCTGGCAACAGCCTGATGCAAGCGTTGCAGATCTTGCAAAAGCAAAATTGCCTTCACAAATTCTTGAAAGTCCGGCCGTACAAATAAAACTGGTTCAAATTGATGATAGATCCAGAAAAGCCGCAGTATTAAGAACATTAGCTCAAATTGCTAATCAAACAAATTTCTCAAATCCATATCCTACTCCTTTATCTGCGGAAGATGACGGAGTAGGTATTATAGAAACCGCGGAACATATAATTCCACATAGTGATGCTCCGGCGCTCTGGGATCGAAGAATTTGGTTTGCCGCAGAACAGATTGCCTCAGAAGGAATAGGCGAAGAAGACTGGAACCCCGTGTTTTGGGACCAGGAAACTCCCATGATGGATCCAAGGGAAGCGGAAGAAGATATCCGATTAATGTACGGCGACGAAGGGTTAAAATTAGCAAAGGATGTAATGCTTCATGTTGCGCTTCAAAAAGAGTCACAAAAACATTTAAACGAAATGCATACTCCGATGCGGGTTCCGGTAGTCATGATGGAGATATGGAGTGTTGCAATACACTCAAAATCATTCGCTGAGTTTATAGAAAGCCTACAAAGCACTATGAGGGAACAATATAAAAGTGAATCGTACATTCTAGGCAGACAGTATGATACGCCGCTTGATGGGATCGTACACGCTGCAAACGGAATGCTGAGTTTTATGGCAAAAGCAGGATTGATTGGTTCAAACAGTAAACTTTTTGATGATTTGCAAAAAATAAAAGCCGCAATACAGACGGGCTGGAGTGCTGCTTAATATCTGTAAGAACCTCAATAGAGATCTAAATCGCTCTGTTTTCCGAGAGAAACTGTGAATATTCTTTTAGTTTGTCCGGATGCTTTTATTTGTTATACTTTTTTCATGATCATTGTTACAACGATTGTTGTGTTGGTGGGTTTTGTCGCACTATGCTGGATGTGTATTTTTTTATTTATAAACGATTTTTCGGTTCCCACAGAAGACCGTAATAAAAAGAAAAAAATATTGGTTGTTTATCCCCATCCGGACGACGAAATATTGACGGCGGGAGGGGTAATGGCAGGAAATAGAAATACGACATTGCTCATTCTCACAAAAGGAGAACGAGGAACTTTCGACGCGCATCGTGATACAAGGCTAAAAAGCCTAAGGACAAACGAAGAAAAAGTTTCATCAAAAATACTTTCTGTCAAGAAACTCATCCAGAAAGATTACGGGGACGGAGAGTTAATCGATAGGAAAAAAGAAATAGCAGAAGAAATAATTACTGTAATTGACAATGAGAAACCCGACCTGATTATTACGTATGATCTTTCGGGATTTTATGGACACCCGGACCATATGATAGTTTCCGAAACGGTAACCGGACTAGTGAAAAATAAATACAAAAAAATTGAACTGTGGTACACAACGGTGCCGAAAAGAATCTATCAACTGCTTAAAGTTCCCGAACATATGGCAGAAGACAGAAATTTCAAAAAGAAAAGAACCCTCCCAACCCTGAAGATATTCGTGGGATTACATGTAATTAATAAAATTCTTGCGAACAGGTCACATAAAAGTCAATATAAGCCGTTTCAAGAAGGGCTTCCTTTCCCGATCCCTGTTGTTTTTTTTCAATCTATGACATTGTTTGAGTATTTTTATAAGGCAAATTAAATTATCTTACTCCTTTATTTTTTCAAAGAATAAGAAATAAAGAGGAAGACTGATTAGCAAAAGACCAAGATAGGAAATGATCGTGCTGCTGATTATTCCAAAAATAGGAAAGCAGGCAAATCTACTGATAAGAACTACAACGCTGATAAGAGAACCGGTGATAATAGACTTCATCCTCATAGGACTATTTTTGCAGGCTTTGGTTTTGTTGTGCGGTTTCGTTTGATAAGGAATGAGAGGATAGAATATCCTTTACTTGCTCCATATATAAAAAGTAACATTATTGTTTGCCCTGCAGGGAAAGATTTTTACAGCATGAAATTCTGTCGGAATATCAAACCTCTTTTTGTAACAGAAGTTTTAGAAGAAACTCAAAATTTAGAAAAAGAAGTTGATAAAAGTTTGTGTAAAAATTAAATATTTGCTTTGACGAAACCAAGATCTTGTAAGATCTGAGCTTCCTGTTGTGTTTTTGCAACAATATATCCCAATCTTTCTTTCCATATATCCGGAAGTTTATCGGCGTCGATCATACAATAAAAAAAATTAATTGAATCATGAGGATAATGTGTTTTTTTTCCGGAAATCTGTCCTCCGACGGTTCTGGCCCCATTATTTTTTGCTGTCGCAACTCCATATTGCATATTGAATCCCAATTTTTCTCCAAGTAGTTGAGTCGATTCTCTTGATGGAATTAATCTCCCCTGTAAATCATATATGTTGCTTCCACCCCAATAACGAAGGTAGTTTCCATATTCGTAATCAAGAGAACTTTCAGTTTCTTCCCAATTGATTGTTCCAGGTTTTATTATTCTTCTTACTGTTGAGACAAGCAATATTCCGTTCTGTTTAACAACTTCGGCCATCCTAGAGATAGCAAATAACGGATCGCTGAGATGGTAAAGGAGAGCTGTACTCAAAACCAAATCGAAATCAGTATCCGGAAAACTTTGCCGAGTCAAGTCATAAATGTTCCCGATTACGATTCCGTCTAAATTTACCTCCTGGTTTTTAGTCTTTCGTCCGTCAAATCCGTATACATTAATGTCTTTATTTAACGTATCTTTCACTTCGCGCGCAAAACTTCCATCCGCACAGCCGATATCCAATAAATTAGCGCCTTTGGGCAAATCTTGCAACAAAGAGGCAGGTGTTTTTCCTTTGTATCCCGGAAGTTGCGCATAATCGTAACCGGGGGTAAGTAGTTGTTGTGCATTTCGCATCGGTTGATAATCATGATCGCCGTATCCATGTACTATTTGTTTTGCTGCTTGAAGGTCCTGCTGATGCAGTTTCTTTACGGTATCGTGTCCAACGGGCCGAATACCATTGTTCTTTAAAGGTGTTTCTACAGAGGACGCTGATATCTCTTGAAAATCCATATAACAATTATACGTAACGACATTCGGTTTGGTGGTGTAAATAACTTACTATTCGTTTAATAGAATAAACCGGATATTGTGTTAATATGTATATTTTTAGTTAAATAATGAGCGGAGTGCCAAGTTAAATTTAAGTAAAAATTAGTCATTCAACCCTTTGCCTTTGAGGATTTTTGGCAGGTATTTTTCTATTCTGGATTCGCGGGTTTTGGATTGTTTTGCCTGGGAGAAATAAAATATGTAAGCCCTTTGGCGTCCCGGCGTCAATTTTTTAAAAGCTGTTTTTAAAGCAGGAAGTTTATTTAATCTGTGTTTAAATTCATCGGGAATCTTGAAGTCTGAGGTTTTTTTTAGCTTCACCTTAAGGCCTGTTTTTTCCACTTCAACAGCTTCACGGATATAGTCTTTCAGAATGGATTTCATTTTCGTTATCTCGGTGATGGTGGTGAACCTGATTTGTCTGCCTGCCTGAACATTTTCCGTTTGCCGGATGAGGATGCCTCGGGGGTCTTTCATCAGGACGCCTTTGAAAAAAAGAAGCGCGCAATATTCTTTAAACCCGTGAATCAACACGATGTTATTTCCTTGGTATGTATAGCAGGGATGCATCCATTTGAATTCTTCGGTTAATTGAGTCTCAAGAATGATTTTTCTTAATTCTTCGAATTCTTTTCGCCACCTTGTGGTTTTACGCAGAAACAGGTTAACGCTAAGATTCTTTTTATCCATATTACATTCTTAATTTTCGTAATTAATGTATCACACAGAAAAGGTCTTGTCAAAAATTTTCCACAATATTTTGAATGGTCTTACAATGAAGATCAATAGATTCGAGAATCTATTTAATGTCTGTTGTGTACAATTATCGATTGTATGTTTGGTACACTTATCACATGATTCAGATATTTACACTCGGCTCAAGCTCCGTATATGGTGTGGGTAGTGAAGTCGGCGGATGGGGAGATTTAATTAAACAGGCGCTGCATAAAAGGATGTATTCTCAAGGAGGGGAAGGTGAAAAATATGAGGTATTTAACTTCGCCAAATCCGGTGCGACAAGCGAATTTATCAAGGACACATTTCCGGAACTGTTGAAGCAATACGGCCGTGGAGGGAAAATTATCATAATTCTTAATGTTGGAGGAAACAATGCCAAAGCGGAAAATTCACCCGACAATTATGTCTCAACGATTGAGGAATTTTCTGAAGAAATATCCGGCCTTCTCGATTTCCTGAAAGGAAAAAGCTCGCATGTAATTGCGGTCGGCGGCGGTTATTACGACGAGACCAAGGTCAATCCGAAACCGAGTCCTTTGACCGGAGGAATGTCATTTTTCAAGAACTCCCGGAAAAAAGAGTTTGAAGCACGGTTTAAAAAGATAGCGGAAGAAAAAGGTATTGCATTTATCGAAGTAGGTGTGACGGAAAAAGAATGGAAGGAGAAATATTTATATACTGACGGTCTTCATCCGAACCGGGCAGGATATGAATTAATTACGGATAAGATTCTACGCGAATTGGATAAATTGCTTTAAGGCTTCTGCAATAATATTAACGGCGATTATTCTTATTTGATATCTTCGGCTTGGCTCCACCAGATATTAAATGATTGGGTAAGTATTGCGGCAAATGGAGGATAATTGATTTTCATGCCCATGTCTTTTCCGGAATCACTGTGCCTGTATGACATGAAATACACGGTTTTTGAATCATAGATCATAAGTCTGATATACCGGAGGGGGGTTTTTCGGACCAACATTCCGTTTTTCTTCCAATTTACAACAAGAGCTTTATTTTTTGGAGAATAATCCTGTATTAACATACGTGTAGGAACGCGTCTTGATTTTGCCTCTACTAACGCAAGCATAAGATCCGCCGGAAATTCACCGCCAGAACGCAACAAATCAATGGATTTTTGTGCTTTTTGAGCTTCGGCAACCGAAATACGGAACAATTCGTTTCTACTTTGAATAAATG